>JBDTNA010000293.1:0-4487 GCA_039933985.1 Gemmatimonadales bacterium
AGTCACCAGTCACCAGTCACCAATCACCAGTCACCAGTCACCAGTCACCAGCTCTGAGTCACCTGTCACCGGTCAAACCCACTGCATGTAAAACGCGGTTTGAGAATTATCTGGCGACTGGTGACTCAGGGCTGGTGACTGGTGACTCGCACTCGTTTTGATGGCCAGAAGGGCTTTTCCCCTCCCTTCCTTCGTGGCGCATCCCTGACAAACGGTTGTAGATTCGGAGTTCGATGAATCCATCCGACCGTGCGCTGTCGTATTCAGGTGAGACCAGATCAAACGCCGATGATGTGGCGCTGATCCGGCGCATGGTGGACGCGGACGAAACCGCGCTCGGGGCACTATACGATCGCTGGGTTCGCTCACTGTATTCGCTCGTCCTGCATCTGCTCAAGGATCCAGATGAAGCAGAGGATGTAGTGGAAGAGACGTTCTGGCAGGCGTGGCGGAAGGCATCGTCGTACGAACCCTCGAAAGGGGCCGTCTCGACATGGCTACTGACAATCGGCCGGCGGAAAGCGCTGGACCGGATTCGCGCCAAGAAGCGTCATAAGGAAGATCCGATTGGCCAGGATCGCACGTTTGCGGATCTCCCGTCGCCAGCTCCGGATCCGTCACAGGATATGGAAGGTTCGGAATTGAGGGAACATGTTCGGGCGGCGCTGAAGGAGTTGCCGTCGGAGCAGAGAGAAGTGCTCGAGATGGGATACTTCAACGGAATGAGTCAAACCGAGATCGCTGATCGAACAGGTCAGCCTCTTGGAACAATCAAGACGCGAATGCGTCTCGCAATGCAGAAACTGAGGGAGCCACTATCAATGCATCGCAGGATGTTGAGTGACTGACATGAGCCACGAGGAGGCATTCTCCGAGCTGGCCGCTGTTGCACTCGACGCGGTTTCCGCCGACGTCGCGCACGCAGTGCGCTCGCACGCTCAGGTTTGTCCTGAGTGCGGGCCCGAGCTTGCAGCGATGGAAGCAACCGTTGCGACTCTTGGTGAGCTCGTGCCTTCGGCGCAGGTCAATCGTGGGCGGAGCGCAGGAATTCGCTCGCGTCTCCTGATGCGCGCGCGTTCCGAGCGCGAATCCATCGCAGCGCCCGTTCCGGGTCCGCCCGATATCTCGCGCGGCGTCGCAAGCCTTACTGGCCAGGGTACGAAAGTCACGCCGGGATCGCAGCGCGCTGTCACTGGTGAAACGCGCAGGGTCACGCCGGCCCAGCCGCTGCGCCCGACTACCGACATCGAGCCGATCCGACGGGTCAACTGGTTTGCGATTGCCGCAACTGTCGCTCTTGTTGCAACGGGCTCGCAGCTCTTCCGCGTGACTTCCGACCGGAACGAGATGCGCGATCAGCTTGCCTCGGCCGACACTGTCACGCCGCGCAACGACAGTCTTGCATCGGCGTTGAATCAGAAGGACGCAATGATCGCCGCGATGGGTGGTAACGACGTGAAGGTCGTAGCGCTCATTACGAAATCCGCGCGCGAGCCGCTCGGTCGAATGGTGTGGAACAGAACATCCGACGACTGGATCATGGTGACGTACAATCTTCCGCAGCCGAGTGCGGGGAAGACGTACCAGGTGTGGCTGGTAACGGACAAGGAAAAAATTTCAGCAGGTACTTTCCGTCCCGATGCGAACGGAAAGACCGTGATGCACGCGCACTATGCGCTCGACCGCAATGCGCTTCGCGCCGTCGCGATCACGGAAGAGCCGGATGGAGGAATGCCCGCTCCCACTGGAAGAATGGTGGTCGCCGGCTCCGCCTAGTCAGTTATCAACGCCGCGACTTGCGGCTGGATGACTTACGTCCCGAAGTTTTCTTCGAAGACCCATTCAATTGGGAGACAGTGCGTCGATGAAGGAGTTCGGGTGGATCTAGGTGATCGCGATGTGGAGGCGGATTCCGGTGTAGTCCGCAGGCTTACGGCGGGGATTGAGCCGCCGCGGCATCGCGAGATTCTTATCGAGTGTCTGTCGGGGACACTTTCTCCGGCTGTGGCGCTCATGCAGCTGCTGATCGAAACGGAAGATATGGCCGCAGTTCGTACAACTATCGACGAAGTGACGCGTCGTGCTGCGTCGGTCTCTCGATCGTCCGACAGTCTGCTGCGCGACAGAGTTGATGATCTCACGCGGCTGGTCGTAGAGAACGACCCCGGTGGCGGGAAAAAAGCCTAGGCGAGAGCGACTGGTTCTTCGTCGCTCTCGATCTCGGGATGTGAGCGCCTGCCGAAGCGCTGAATCGCTTCAAGAGTGGCCATGCAGAATGCCGCCCATCCAAACCCAATCGTCATCCCGGCCACTACATCCGAGGGATAGTGTACGCCCAGGTAGAGGCGACTTATCGAAATGAGAATGATGACGATGAGTGCGATCGTCATCACGATCAACCGTGCCCATGTGCGGCGTTGGAGCCGCGCCGCGAGGTAAGCGACTGTGCTGTAGACAATCACCGCGCTCATCGCGTGTCCGGATGGAAATGACGAGCTGACGGCGTTCGTCCCCCACGTGAAAATGTGCGGACGCGGGCGATTGAAGAAATTCTTGAGGACCATGTCGAGTAGAATGCCGCCCGCTGTCGCGACGACGAGCAGGATCGCCGAATATTTGTGCCGCGTGAGCACGAGAAACAGCGAGGCAATGGCGACGATCATCAATACGACTGTGCCGGTGCCGAGAGCCGTGATCTCGAGCATTGCATCATCGAGAAGCTTCGAGTGATGTGCTCCCATCCATCGGAGAACGGAATCGTCGAATGCCTGGGTCTGGCCGGCAACCACTTTCTCGGCGAACTCACCGAATGCCCATGCGGCAGTGGCCGCGATCGCAAGGCCGGCGACAAGAAAGACGCCGAGCCCGCGGAGAATAGTTCCGGATTTCTCGATTGACTGTCGCAGTCCGTCTTGAACTTTCATCGATCCTCTTTGCCATGCCTCCGCTCGGCATGCCGGCGATCCGCGTTTTTCCTGCGCGTTCCTCTCACGCGGAACCATCGTCCGGTAGCGATAACCAGAATGACCAGAAGGATGAAGTAGATGATCTTCACCACTTCGTGAAACACGGGCATCTTGGTTTCGAGGATGAAGATGCCGGTGCCGATGAGGATACAGGCAATCCACGGGCCGAGAAGAGGACCGAGACTTCGCCCATAGAAGAGCTTTTTCGCGGTCCTCTTAAGCTTGCCGTCGGGATGATGGTCAGTCATCCCGATAAGCTAGTTGTCCGCTAGTTGTGGCGCAGATCTCTTACGTCGCGCCGGCGGTCGCGGCGATCACCCAAAAGCTCTCGCCGGTCGCCTCTTAGCTCGCGGGTGTCCTGACGTGCTTCGCGCTTGTCGCCCTGGCGGATGTCCTGGCGTACTTCACGTCTGTCGGAGCGGATCTCGCGCCTGTCCGCGCGAATCTCGCGAGTGTCGCTCCTGATTTCACGGCAATCGGCGATGGAGCCGTCGTGGTTGCGGCACCACTTCGTGGTCTGTGCTTCTGCTGAGCCTGCTGCGGTAAGGGCGAAGATCGCCGTCATCGCCAGTGTCTTCCGTGTCATTGATATCTCCTGCTGAGGTTGGTCACTCAGGGCGCTATCTGCGCCGTCTGTTGGAGTAGACGAGGATTGCGTGTCGACGTTAATGCTGTAACTGCATTACCACGGATTACACGGAATTCCCGGATTGAACACGGAAACGTCAAGTTTGAAAACAAGCAAATGAGAAATGACAGTCCGCGAGAAATTTGGATATTGAAAGGATTCGTCAAATTCAACACACCCGTGACCCGTTTGATAGTTTCCGTGTTCAATCCGTGAATATCCGTGTAATCCGTGGTGAAGATTCAGGTCTTTCTCGGATCTCCCAGTCATCATAGCCAAATGAACAAAGAGCCGATCAACATCAGAGTTGCGGACGAAACCGATCTCCCGATCATCCTCGAGTTCATCGAAGGATTGGCGGAGTACGAGAAACTTCGGGACGCATGCATCGCTACCGAAGAAAAGTTGCGGAAGACACTCTTTGCCGATCCTCCGGCGGCTGAAGTGTTGATTGCCAGGATCGGCGGCAGACCGATGGGGTTTGCGCTGTTCTTTCACAACTATTCAACGTTTCTCGCGCAGCGTGGATTGTTTCTCGAAGACCTGTTCGTGAAGCCGGATGCGCGGGGGCGGGGAGTTGGTGACGCTTTGCTGTCAGCGCTCGCCCGAGTTGCACTCGACCGGGATTGTGGCCGCCTGGAATGGTCGGTGCTCGACTGGAACGACCTGGCGATCGGGTTTTACAAGCGGATCGGGGCGAAGCCGATGGACGAATGGACGACGTTTCGGATGACCGGGCCCGCATTGCGTGATCTCGCGGCGAAGGCGCCGCCAATCGGCTGACAGGTTTGGTCGTTCAGCTTGAACGGCCCGAAGGCCCACGGTAACTTGCTTTTCCCGGCGCCGTGGCCAAGTGGTAAGGCGGCAGACTGCAAATCTGCTACTCGTCGGTT
>JBDTNA010000294.1:0-4487 GCA_039933985.1 Gemmatimonadales bacterium
CACCTACATCGATTCACTCCTCGCGCATAGCCTGATAGACGGCGAGTCATGAGCACCACCGTTGTCACGACGCCGGCGCCGAGCGCCCCGGCGTCGGCCGGCGCCGAATCGACGTCTCTAAGATGGCGTTCCGAAGGATTTGTCTTCGAGCTCGTGTCTTCCGACACTGATGTCCTTCGCCAGGCAAATGCAGTGTTTGCGTCGCCCCGCGAAACATCGGTGAACGCCAACGTCTCATGGACAATCGGGTCGTCGGAAACTGCGGACGGCGAGAGATGGACCGTAACCCGACATCGCGATCCTGATGGAAGAATGCAGTCGGAAATCAGGGAATCTCGTGAGTCTGCGCTCCTCTTTGTAGAAAACGAGGTACTCGATTTCCTGATCGCGCACTCGAATGAATCGATCGCCGTGCACTGCGCGCTGCTGGCGAAGGAAGGGCGGGGAATAGTGATCGTCGGACCGTCGCTGGCCGGAAAGACTACGCTGGCGATAACGCTTTGGCGGTCCGGCTGGACACTGATGGCCGACGACACAGCTTTCCTGCATCCCCTCGTCCTCACTGCCTCGCCGGCTCCTCGACGCGTATCCGCTCGCAAGGAGAGCAGGGTTTTCGTGGGCGACAAGCTATGGAACGAGATGGAGCAAACGCCCTCGTTTCTTCGCACGGAGAAGGGACTGTTCTTTCATCCACATGAAGTTGACGCAACGAGTCCTTTGATCTCGACTCCGATCGCGTCGATTTTTTTTCTTGCGCGAAGCGGAGTTTCGCTCGGTGCGGCCGTTACCTCCAGACTCAATACCGCGAAGGCGGCCGTTGCGCTGCTGCCGTACGGGTTTAATCTGCGCACCGTGTCGTTCATGGAAGGGATTTTGCGCATTACCTCTATAGTCGAAGCCGTTCCCGCATACGACATCGGTCGAGGAGATTTGTCTGCGATGGTTCAAGCGGTGGAGCAGCACGTTGGCTGACGCGATGGAGCCCCGCGGAATTGGCGAACGTGATCCCGCGAACGCGATCTCGCTGATGCTGACGCGCCGGTGCAACATGACCTGCGCGCACTGCAGTGTTGAGAGCGGCCCGAAGATCAGGGAAGAGCCGTCCAATGCAGAGCTGATCGACTTCGTTCATTCAGCTGCTGACGCTGGAATCACGTTCATCCAGATAACCGGTGGCGAGCCGATGCTGCGTGAGAAGCTCGTGCTCGAGCTGCTGAAGGCCGCGAAGAAGAGGGGAATGGGCTCGAACCTCTCGACCAACGGATTCTGGGGACGCAGTCGAGCGAAAGCGTGGAGCAAGGTCGCCACGCTCAAGCGAGCCGGCTTGGGCCGCATTACAGTCAGCTACGACAGGTATCACGCCGAATTTCAGGGTGCGGAGCCCGCGCTCAACATCGCGAGCGCAGCCGAGTGGTTCGATGTTCCACTGAACATCAACGTGACTCGAGTTGCAGACGATCCAGAGCTCGAGGGTCTCGTCGCGGCCTTCGAGAAGCGACGTCATCTCAAGATGCGTTTCTACGACGTGCAGCTCGTCGGTCGCGCACGCGAGCTGCCGCTCGCCGAGATTCGGGGAGAAACATCGGGATTCTGCAATGCCTGCAGCAGTCCATCCGTGACTGACGACGGACGAATGACGGCGTGCAACGGTCCGGCGTACTTCCTCGAGTCGGAATCGCCGTTGGTTATCGGATCGCTGCGTGACACGCCGCTTCACTCTCTGCTCGAGGCGCACTCAGCCGATACGATTCTCGAAACGATTCGCCGGGCTGGTCCGGAGCGGCTGCTTCGCGAGCTCAAAGATGCGGGTGTTGCCGACGAGCTCGGAATCAGGAAGCACCATTCCGGTCTTTGCGATCTCTGTATCGATATCAACTCGAATCCGGCCGCTGTAGCTGTTCTGCGTGAGCGATTCCAGGGCTCTCGCTACGAGGCGGAGCTGACCGCACGCCGTCTGGTGATCAAGGCAGGCCAGTCGCATGGTTCCCTGAAGCTCGCGTATGTAAATGGAATGGGTGCCGCGCGCTTCTGGATGAATGCGGGAGCGGGGCGCACCACGGAGTGGGCGCGTGAAGCAGAACAGATCATCGGACGTGCCGACTACGATTGGAGGCAGGGTGCCGAATACATCGCGCAATGCGGCGTCGCGCGCGGGCTCGTGCCAGTTCTCGATCATCCAGAACTCAAGCGATGGGCGCCGACATTCTTCATTCAACGCGCGCGCGAAGCCGGGGTGAAGGAAGGGTTGCTCGAGCTCGCGCAGCGTGAAGTGCTGCGCCGGCTCTCGAGTGTTTTGTCGAACATCGATGAACAGGGTGTGCTGCTCAAGGGCGGAGCGTTGATGGCCCTCGACGCGTTTGGTGATCTGCCCCCAGGAAAAACTTCGCGGCGGGCTGCCGGCGACATCGATCTTCTCGTGAAACCGGAAGCAGCGGAATCAATTCGCAATCATTTGCTCCGCGCTGGATTTGCCGGGAACAAAACGGAAGCCAGGACCGGCCCGCACCATCTCGCGCCTGTCTCGCTCAACGGAGTATTCGTCGAGCTTCACACTAGTATCATGCCTGAGCTGTGGCGACTGCCCGAAGGGGAGATGTTGAAGCGTTCGCGTCCGGTCGCGCACCTTCCGTCGATTTCGACGCTCGATCCAGAAGGAATGATGCTTCACGCGCTCGTCCATTCCACAGCGCATCTCTACTCTTATGGATTGCGTGCGGCGTGGGACTGCGCGTGGCTTCTCGAGCGTTTTCCCGCAGTCGACATAAACCGTCTGCTCGAGTGGGTCGGATCTCTCGCGATGCCAAGATCATTCTGGGTCCCTGCCCGGGTTCTCGGCAAGGAAACTGTGTCGTTCCCTCGCGGACTCATGCAGCATGCACCTTCTGATGAGCGGCAACGCCGTCTCGAACGTGTCGCCGAGGTTCGCTTGTTCTCAGCGCTCGAAGGTGCGTTCGACTTGAATCCGATCAGCAAGAACGGCTTCTTCCTGATGCTTTACGATTCCGTGCTCGGCCGCGCACGCCATCTCACTTCGCTTCTCGGACACGACGAACGTGAAGCGCGGCGGTCCGCGGCCGAAAGAGCGCGGAAGGCGGATCCCGACGGAAATCATTCAGCGATCAGCATTCAGATTCGCCAGGGAATGAATCACTGGAGGCAGTACCAGAGAGCGGCATCTCGATAACTCGACTGGAACTCGCCCCTGCCGCAGTCGTACAAGATGGATGGTCTTACTTACGCTGGGGACAATTCACTGAATCGAACAATCATCGTCGCAGTGTTGTGCGCGCTCGGCCCGGTCTCGCTGGCAGCGCAGTCACCGACCGTACTGCAGGGTCGGAAGCTGTTCGAGGAAAGGAAATTCAACGAAGCGAGAGCAGTCCTCGAGCCGGTTGGCAAAACTGACGCTACAGGCGCTTTCCTTCTGGGAAGAATAGCCCTCGAGCAGAATGACCCGCGCAAATCGGTGGACTGGCTCGAGAAAGCCGTCGAGCTCAGCCCGCGAAGCTCGGAGTACTGGGACTGGCTCGGCAGGGCCTACGGATCGCAGGCTCAAAACGCGAGCAAGCTGAGGCTTCCTTCTCTCGCCAGCAAGACGAAGAACGCGTGGGAAAAAGCAGTCGCACTCGATCCCGAAAACCTCGAGGCACGCCAGGATATCATTCAGTACTACCTCCAGGCTCCGGGATTTCTGGGTGGGAGCAAGGACAAAGCGCGCGCGATGGCGAACGAGATCAAGAGGCGCAATCAATATCGAGGTGCGTTCGCCATAGCGAGTGTCTGCAACAGTGTAAAGGATCACGCGTGCGTAGAGCGGGAGATGCAATTTGTCGCGACCACCTGGCCGGACAGCGCTGCCGTTCACTCGCAGCTCGCTGCCTTTTATACGACTGCGAAACAGTACGACCGGGCGTTCGCGGTGCTCGACAAGCGACTCCAATCGAAACCGAGCGAGTCGGTGACGCTCTATGCTCTCGGTCGTACGGCTTCGATCTCAGGACAGAATCTGGATCGCGGAGAGCAGGCGCTCAGGGCATATCTCGCTGCTCCGGTCGCGGGCGGCGCTGCTCCGGCAAACGCCCACTATCGTTTGGGACTCATCCTCGAAAAAAAGGGCGACAAGTCTGCAGCGCGCTCAGAATACCAGACGGCGCTCCAGCTCAATCCCGGATATAGGGAAGCTAAGAAGGCGCTCGCCGCGCTTGGCGGCTGAATTCTTTCTTGCCGGTTACTTGCCGGCTGAGAAGATCTGCAGCGCCGACACGTGACTCCAGTGGATCATGAGCTCATTGCCATCGACAATTGTGATCCGGCGCACTTCATCCGGACGCGTTTCGAGTAACTCAACCAGCTCGGCAACAGGTCCTGCGCCGATCTGCAACGTGTGACCGCCGGCGAGATAAATCTTCGCCCCCGTAATCTGCTTCGCCATCGTTCCCGTTTCTCCCTGACTGTTCGATTCCAGTCAGGGCAAGAACCGTTCTAAC
>JBDTNA010000295.1:0-4464 GCA_039933985.1 Gemmatimonadales bacterium
CATCGTAAGCGGCTCAAACGAAGCGTTCAGTGCAAGACATCCTACGATCAAGCACTCCTCCAACGAAAGTCCTTGAGCCCGCAGTGAGGCTGGGACAACCCAATATACAACCGGTACTGCTTAAATACCCGCGTGAGCTCCGGCAGGTACCATCGTTCTCCACCCGTAACGGTCGGGTAAACGCCCCTCCGCGATCCCCATGTACTGATCCTGGATCGCAAGAGTGATCGGGCCGCGCTTGCCGTTGCCAACCGGAATCTTGTCCACCGACCGGATCGGGGTGATCTCCGCAGCGGTGCCAGTGAAGAAGGCTTCATCGGCGATATAGAGCATCTCGCGCGGCATTACCTGTTCGACAACCTCGTATCCCAGGTCGCGCGCGATGCGCGTAACCGAGTCGCGGGTGATTCCATTCAGGATTCCGGCAGACACAGGCGACGTGATCAGCTTGTCATCCCGGACGAGGAACAGATTCTCCCCGCTGCCCTCAGCGATCTGTCCGAAGTAATCCAGCATGATTCCTTCAGAGTATCCGTCGAGTCTCGCTTCCATCTTCGACAGCTGCGAGTTGAGATAATTCCCACCCGCCTTCGCCATCGTCGGAAACGTGTTCGGTGCGGGACGTCTCCAGCTCGAGACGCAAACATCGACGCCTGCCTCGAGAGCTTCCTGGCCGAGGTATGTGCCCCACGTCCAGGGGATGATGAAAACCTCGAGCGGGACATTCGTCGGAAGAACCCCCATCTGCTCGCCTGTTCTCAGGGCGACCGGTCTCAGATAGCAATGCGGCAGCTCGTTCTCCGCAACCGTGTCGATCGCCGCCTGAACGAGCGTGTCAAGCGAATGCTCGAGAGGCATGCGATAGATCCTGCAGGAGTCTGCGAGACGCCGCATGTGATCCGACAGCCGGAAGATCGATGGTCCTTCGGGCGTGGCATAACAGCGAATGCCCTCGAACACGCTCGAGCCGTAATGAACGACGTGACTGATCACGTGGATCGTCGCGTCTTCCCAGTTTACGAACTTGCCGTCCCGCCAGATCCGGTGGTGATTGTCAGTCCGTTCCATCGCTCCCCTGTTGGTGCTCGAGTATCAGCAAAGCTATCGGATTGACGGTGCCGAACGCTACCGACGGCAGCCTTCCGCCGGCCTAGCGGGGGCTGCGGATGGTCAGGGAATCAGCGACCCGTCCGGTATCGCGCCGGCTTCGCACTGTGTCGAAACGAATCCGGCTGCGACCCGTGTCCAGCGGATTTGCTCGTTTTGGAACCGGAGCCGCCCCGGGAACTACTCGCACCGGAGACGGTTGAGTGCTCACCGGTGGAGGAGTGTACGACGACGGCGGCGGTGGGACCGCGCCGGGAGGCGGCGGCGGCGGTGGGACCGACGTTGGTCCAACACCGAGAGTGTCGTCGAAGTTGGGCGTCGTGTATCCGAGGTGGACGTCGCACTCGCGCTTCGGCTCCGTGCCCGGAACATAGAATTCAGTGCGAACCAGATCGCGCGGGCAGTAAGGCGTTTGGAGCAGGCCTGTGGACACATCGATCTCGCGGTTGATGATCGATGCAGGACGCGGCCAATCCGGTGACGCGGGTCTTCGCCGATAGACCTCTGTCATGAACTGAGTCCACGCCGGCGCCGCGAGTCGCCCGCCCTGCGCGTCAGGCATGATCTTCCTCGGCAAGTCGAATCCAATCCACACTCCGGCGAGCAGATCGGCGGTGTAGCCGATGAACCATACGTTCGTGCCGTCGTTCGTCGTGCCTGTCTTGCCGCCTGCGGGGAGATGGAAACCCGCACCCCACACCGAACCCGCTGCAGTTCCGCGCCGGATGACGTCCTTCATCATGTCTACCATGATCCACGATTCTTCGGGCGACAAAACCGTTGTGCGCGATGGTGTCTGCTGCCAGAGCACTTCCTGTCGCGCGTTCTCGACACGAAGTATCGCGTTGGGCGTCGCGCGAATTCCCTGATTTGCGAACGGCGCATACGCTCCGATCATCTCGATCGGATAAACATCGGCAGATCCGATGAAGATCGACGGATAAGGCGGAATTGGCGTGCTGATGCCGAAGTTTCTCGCCTCGTTGATGATTGTGTTCTCGCCAAGTTCCATGCCGAGCTGAATGGCGATCATGTTGCGGGATTCGTAGAGTCCGCGGCGCATCGGCATCATTCCAAGGAATCGCCCGTCGTAATTCTTCGGCGTCCATGGCGTGCCGGTTCCCTGCTCGACCGAAATCGCGGTATCCGCCAGGATGTACGACGGCGACCGACCATTCTGAACGCCGGATGCGTACACGATCGGTTTGAATGCGGATCCTGGCTGACGAAGCGCCTGGGTCGCACGATTGAATTTCGAATCGTAGAAATCGCGACCGCCGACCATCGCCTTTACCGATCCATTTCGCGGATCGATCGCCACAAAAGCCCCCTGAAGGTAGGGGGAATTCACGACTGGCTCCGAACCGGAAAGACTTCGCGCGTTGTATCGCTCGTACGTTTCACCAGCGAACTTTCCATAGCTTCCGCCTTCTATTCGGCGGATTTGTCGCTCCATCGCCCGCTCCGCGGCAAGCTGCATGTCGAGATCGAGCGTCGTGTACACTTTCAGCCCCTGCTCGTACAGCTGTCGCCCGAACTGTGCGTCGAGCTGCTGTCGTACCCACTCGACGAAATACGGCGCGGTATCTCCGGCGTCGGTCTTGTTTGCCAGCTGAAGCGGATACGATCTCGCACCGCTCGCGTCCGCATCGCTGATCACGCCGTTCCGGCGCATCAGCTCGATGACGGTATTGCGGCGTTGAATGGCGCGGTCGGGGTGACGCTTCGGATTGTATCGTTCCGGAGCTTTCGGCAGCGCGGCGAGCGTCGCTGCTTCGGCAACGTTGAGATCGCGCACCGATTTTCCGAAGTAGCGTTGCGCAGCCGTCTCGACTCCGTAGGCGCCGTTGCCGAGGTTGATCTGATTGAGGTACAGCTCGAGAATTTTTTTCTTGTCGAACTTTTCTTCGATCTCCCGCGCGACTTTGCCTTCCTTGATCTTGCGGACCAGTGTTTTCTCTCTGCTGATACGCTCGGGGAAGACGTTGCGCGCGAGCTGCATCGTGATCGTCGAGAATCCTTCGTCGAAGCGGCGGGCGACAATGTCGCGCGCCAGCGCGCCGAATACGCGACGCCAGTCGATTCCGGCATGACTGTAGAAGCGCTTGTCTTCGGTGACAACGAACGCCTGCTGAACGGTGAGCGGGATCTCGTCGAGCTTGACCAGCGTCCGGCGCTCGAGCCCGAGCTCAGCAATGAATCTTCCATCCGCCGCATACAGCTTCGACGTCTGCCTCGGCGTGTAATCATTGAGGGCATCGACAGGCGGGCATTGGCCACCGCGACAGACCAGGGCCCACGCCCCGTAGGCAAGGCCGAATCCGAATGCAACGCCAAATGTGAACAGCAGCAGCAGCACGCGAATGAGCGTCGGGTGCGCGCGGCGGAAATTTCTGAAACGATTAGCCATTCAGCGGTTAAAGATAGCTGTTGGGAACAGGGTGGCTGGTTACGGGGAGCGGGCTGGTCTAAGTTGGTGCGAATGCCTGACAACAAACCACTGCTCGACGAGCTGGCGTGGCGCGGACTGCTTCATCAGAACACCGACGGCCTCGGCGAAGCGTTCGCGACCCGGTCGATCTCGGCCTACTGCGGGTTTGATCCGACGGCTTCGTCGCTTCACGTCGGGAGCCTGCTGCCGGTGATGGTCCTGATGCATCTCCAGAAGGCCGGACACCGGCCGTTTGTCGTCGTCGGCGGTGGAACTGGCCTCATCGGAGACCCAAGCGGCAAAACTTCCGAGCGGCAGTTGAACACTCCCGAAGTCGTCGAGGAAAACACGAGGGGTCTGAGAAATCAGCTCGAGCGGTTTCTCGATTTTTCCGGTGCCAACGCAGCACAGATGAGGGACAACGCGGACTGGCTCCGCCCGCTCGGCGCGATCGATTTCATGCGTGACGTCGGCAAGCATTTTACGGTCAACTACATGCTTGCCAAGGAGTCAGTTCAGATACGGATGGAAGCTGGCATTTCGTACACGGAGTTCTCGTACATGCTCCTTCAGGCGTATGACTATCGCGAGCTTTTCCTTCGTGATGGCGTAACGCTTCAGATCGGCGGAAGCGATCAATGGGGCAACATAACCGCAGGACTCGAGCTCATCCGTCGAACGGAAGGTGGCTCTGCGCACGCGCTCACGTTCCCTCTCGTTGCGAATTCGTCGGGCACGAAGTTCGGCAAGACCGAATCAGGGGCCGTTTGGCTCGACGTTCTGCGAACCTCGCCGTACCAGTTCTACCAATTCTGGGTCAACGTCGACGACCGGGATGCGGGACGCTACCTGAGATTTTTCAGTTTGCTGTCGCGACAGGAGATCGAAGCACTCGACGCGGAGACTGCCGACCGTCCGCAGGACCG
>JBDTNA010000296.1:0-4456 GCA_039933985.1 Gemmatimonadales bacterium
CCCGTGGCGTGGTTTGCGTTTCCTGTTATTTCGTCGCGCGTTTCCCGTTATTTGCCAGCGTCCAAATCCCCGCCGTCCTCTTCGCTTGTTTCATTATCGTCCTCGCCTAGCACTTTCTTCCGCAGCCCACACAACATCCGACGGACATCGACAGTTCGTTTAGTCGACTTCGTCCATTGTGGGTGGGGCAGGACTCCATAGTCCGTTGCGAGCTGGAGCTGATATTCCAGCTCTGAACTCGATTTGATAGAAATTTCCAGGAACCGCGCGAATTCCTTCTGAGAATCCGTTCCACAACCCTCGACAATATTGAACGCGATCGACTCAGCGGCGCTGGTCATTTGCGACTTGAGCGTCGCGTATCCGGTCCTGGGAAATGTGCGTGTGGCTGGCCGCACCCTTGGCGCAAGAATATGCGCCTTGCGCCAGACCCGTAGCTTCCGAAAATCCTGCACGGCTGAATGTGGAATGCCAGGCAGCAAGAACCCAGACCGAACTATTGTCGGCGGAAGCATTCCTCTTCAAACGATTACGCGACACACAGGACGCGACGACTGAAAACGCGATGCACGTCACGGGACGGGTCAGCTTAGCGCGTTGGTTCAGGCAGACAGGAAGCCCTAGTGCAGATTCTTCGAGAAGAAGGGAAAGCTTCCGACCCGCGCCACGCACGGATCCTGTTGCCATGATCCCCATCGTAAATGGCAGCGTCGACGGAAAGCTTCAGGCGAGTAAACCAATCGCTTACGAAAAAAGGGCCGTCCGAAAGGACGGCCCTTTTTTCGACGTCATGCCACAGCGGCGGGATTTAGCTCATGGCGTATCTCGTCGCACATGGCGACGAGGCGTTCGAGCGATATGCTGTCTCGAGAGCTTGTATCGGCTTCAGCCCGAACCAGCGTCCACAGTGTCTTCAACAGATCGAGCAAGTGTCCTCGATCGCTCTGGAGGATTTCTCGCCGAGCCTGCAATCGACGGACAAGCTCCAGCTGATGCCGCACGAGATCGCGCAGCTCAGCGCGATCATCTGCGTGACCGCTCGCCGACTGTTCGAGTACATCGAGTTGTGATGCGAGCCGGGCGGCCTCGTCCGGGCCGGCATCTCTCGATATTGAAGCAAGCTCCCGATCGAGCTCGTCTATCGCTCTCAGCGCCTGGTCTGCAGCTCGAGCAGTTTGATCTGCTGCGCTTCCGTCCGTTTTACCGAGAAACGGCAACATCTCGCGAATTGCACGAAGGTAGTCGGACGGCGCGTCACCGTCGGGCGGACGAACTTTCCCTGACGCCGGAGCGAGCAGCCTCAGAATCGCCGGCTCATCCCACGTCGACGACGCGATCGTTGGACCGAGAAGCAATCGGGCGGACTGCTCCGTTGAAAGACCTCTGCGCCGGGCCCATATGAACGCCAGCGCTACGGCTATCGACCCACCGACAAAGATTCCCCATTCGCCGATGGCGACCCAGGAATCGAACGAACCCGTTCGACGTCGCAGCAGAATCAAGAGCACCAGGGCGGGACACAACGCGAGAAGGAGAATTCTGACGCTCTGCGCAATTCGTGGCAGACGATCCCATACGTCCGACGGTCTCCTCAACGCACGTGGCCACCACATGCCCCACCATTCCGGTGGCCACAATGCGACGCGCAAGAGTTCGGAGAATCTCATTCCGCGGGCCGGGCCGTTCCACAGGTGCAGTGCCAGACCGAAGGGAACGATCAACGCAACGAGCAGAAGTAGCGTCCGCTCACTCAACGATCGTTCGGTCAAAAGCGCGAACGCGGCCCAGCCCGTTGCCCATAAAACAGCATAGGGACCGAAGCTCGGCAGATCGCGAACCGTTTCAGGCAAGCGGTCCACCGCGACAACGCTCCCCAGCGCAGTTTTTAGCGATCGGGCGGTTTGCCACCGATTGGTCCGATCGCGCGCCATGCATCTCTCGACGACAGCCGACAGATCGGCCGGTACGTTCGCTGCCACCGAACACGGTGCTGGCGGATCTTCGACGAGCCGTCGGTACATCGAGGCGCCGATGGAATCATTGAGAAACGGCGCACGACCGGTGAACATGAGATATGCGACTGCGCCGAGTGAATAGATATCGCTGCGCTCATCAACGTCAGGAGCACCGGTAACCTGCTCGGGTGACATGTAGTCCGGCGTTCCAATCAGCGCTCCCGTTGCCGTGAGACTTTCACCAGCTCCCGACATCTTCGATATGCCAAAATCGGCGAGAATAGCCTGGCCGCTCTCGTTATCGATGAGAATGTTCGCGGGCTTGATGTCGCGATGTACTACTCCGTTGCGATGCGCACAGTCCAGCGCGTCCGCCATCTGCTCGAAGATCCGGAGGCCTTCAGGCCACGGCATCATGCCCTCGCGTTCGATCTTCTGAGCGAGAGTTTCGCCGCGCACATAAGTCATGACGAAGTACCACAGATTCTCGACCTCGCCAAAGCTGTGTAGGCCGAGTATCGCGGGGTGGCTGAGGCTTGCGGCTATGCGGGCTTCTCGTCGAAAACGTTCACGATGACCCTGAGTTCCGGCGAGATCGGGACGAAGAACTTTGATCGCGACGAATCGTTCGAGAGAACGTTCCCTGGCGAGGTAAACACATCCCATTCCGCCGCGTCCAAGCGGCCTTAGTATCTCGTACTGGTGGCCAAGTGCGCGCTCGAGAGCGCTTCTCAACGCTGTATCGCCCTCTCGGGCAATGGCTTCCGTCGCCGAGGCGATTGCTGCGCGGGCTTGGGGCAAACTCTCAGCGGCGTCCGCCGCCAATAGCAGCGACTCGACCTCGGCGCGGATCGCCGAGTCACCACCGCACGACGTTTGAATCAAATCTCTTCGCTGTGTTCCGGAGACCTCCATCGCGTCGGCAACGATGGATTTCACCCGGTGCCACTGCTCCTGATTCACGACGAGAGCTCGCGGTGCAACCATGCACGCGCGACTGTCCAGTCGCGCTTGACGGTGGCTGGCGAAATACCAAGCGTGGCCGCGGTCTCTTTGATAGTGAGACCGGTGAAGTATCGCAGCTCTACTATGGTAGCCTGTTCGGGATCGAGTTCAGCAAGCTTCTCCAGCGCCTCATTCAACGCGAGCAGATCGACCGGAGGTGCACTCGAGCCATCGTCGCGCAATTCGTCGAGTGTGACCACGGGTGCTCCGCCACCGCGCTTCTCGGAAAGCCGCGCGCGCGCATGATCGACAAGCACCTGGCGCATGATCCTGGCTGCAACTCCAAAGAACTGCGTTCGGTTCTGCCAATCGGCGCCGATCTGATCGCTAAGGCGAAGGTATAGCTCGCTTACGAGCGCAGTCGGCTGGAGAGTGTGGCCGATTGCTTCACCCCGCATCGCGCGACCGGCAGCGCGATGCAGCTCGTCGTAGACGAGGGGCATGAGCTGCTCCGCTGCCGATCCATCACCCTTGCTCCACGCGACCAGGAGCTGGGTCAGATCCGAGCGGACGATTTGACGCGATGCGTTCAGCGGACCTCCGTCTCAGACCGACGATACGGCTTCAGGGGTGCTGAGTCAAACAAATCCGGCCGTTCGTGAGCCAATCTCTACGGGATTTCCGCTTCCCAGAGTAACAGCGCATAAAACCCTTACTGGAGATTCAATGCGGATCAACTCACGACTGGCATTAGCGGCGTCGTTGCTCGCCATTACCCTCGTCGATAACCTCACCGGGCTTTTCCAAGGCAACCCCGTCCGAACTGCCATGGAAGGGCGTATGCCTGGGAAATACCGCACCCGACGGGCGCTTGGTCTAATGACGCGCGTCGTTCACTCCAACCATTGCTCAAGAGGAATACTTGAAGCGCAATACTGCTAACTTTTTGCTTGGCGTCATCGGAGTGCTGATGATCGCAACGCTCCCGACTGCATCGTTCGCACAATCGGTCGAGTCACTGACAGCGGGAACCAGGGTGCGCGTAAGAACGGATTCTTCCAGCCGATGGCGCGTCGGCTACCTCCAGTCCATTGACTCGTTGGCGATCAGTGCGACCACGACTTCGCCGGGGCAGAATAAGGCAACCACTGCTGCGGCGACGCACCTGTGGACAGTTCCGCTCTCATCCGTCAATCGGGTCGAAGTCAGCCGTGGTCGCGGAGGAAGGGCCGCGCGAACAATCCTCGGGGCCGTGATCGGAGGAGTAGGCGGCGGACTGATCATCGGAACACTCGGCTACATGGCGACGACTTGCACCAGCTGTGAAGAATCAGGGATCGGCGTTCTTGCCGGGCCGCTGCTTGGTGCTCCAATCGGATTTCTGTTCGGCGGAATGGTTGGCTTCACTACACCAAGAGAACGTTGGGAACCGATTTCCATTGGAGGCTCCAGAATTCCAACCCCGCTCCGATAGGGCATCTGCTCGGAGCGAAGTATTTTCGAATCGGGATAGGGGGTAGCGGCGGTCCGCCGCTACTCCCCTCCCACACCACCGG
>JBDTNA010000297.1:0-4450 GCA_039933985.1 Gemmatimonadales bacterium
GACTGAGCGTATGATCAACGAATGCCATCCTACGTAGTGGTTCAAATCACAGTGAAGAATCCAGAGGTGTACGAGCGATATAAGGAGCTGGCTCCTCCTGCCATTGCAGCTTATGGCGGGCGCTATCTTCTTCGCGGCGGCTCGGTCGAAACACTCGAAGGTGACTGGAAACCAAGCCGGTTCGTGATCCTCGAATTTCCCAACGCCGAGCGTGCGCGTGCGTGGTGGAGCTCCCCTGAGTATTCTGAAGGGAAGGCGCTGCGGCAATCGTGCGCCGATACGGAGATGATTCTTGTCGAAGGCCCGTCACTCGATCCTTAGTCATTCGCTCCTTCTCCGCTGGAGAAGGATGACGCGTGCGAGATGGGCAATCGCTGTCGCTGCCGCGATAGTGCCAGTCGCATGCGGAGACGAAACCACCGCGCGACTCACTCCTGACCAGGAGCAGCGTTACGCGGCAGAAGGAGTAACGAGGCGCGCCGCGGATCTCACCTTCAGATTCACTCGCGATCCAGGTGGACGCGGCGAGCGCTGGGAAAATCGCCGAGCGTCAATCGTCGTCACTCGATCGTCGCTGCTCATTCACAAGAATGAAAAGGTCGGTCTCGAGGTTACGCCGAGGACGCAGCGTGAAGTCTCGGTTCAGCGTTCCGCTGGACGCATTCGGATCAGAAGCGGGACGGGTCGCTCCGAGGAAGTGTGGTCATTCGAGCCGCCGAGTGACGCCGAAGGATGGACCACTGACATTCGAGCACAGATAAAGCAGTCTAAAGGCGGCTCGACCCGTTAGACTTCACGGGCTCCCCCGGCATGCGTGCCGGAAATCATTGTCAGGCAAAGTTCGATGAGCCCCTCAAAACAGACTGTTGACGCCGATGCGAATGGATTTGGATCGCTAGGCATCAGCGAGCAAATCGCGAATTCCCTCACCGCGCTCGGCTACGAAGAGCCGACGCCCATTCAACGTGAGGCGATTCCGCCACTCGTTGCGGGACGCGATCTGCTCGGACAGGCGGCGACGGGTACGGGAAAGACAGCTGCATTTGCACTCCCTCTCATCGAACAGCTTGCGGCTGATCCTGATCGCAAGCGCGGACCGGGAAGCGTTCGCGCGTTGATTCTCGTGCCGACTCGCGAGCTCGCGATGCAGGTTGCCGAGGCGATTCACAAATACGGCAAATCGGTTGGCGCGCGAGTGCTGCCGGTGTACGGTGGGCAGTCGATTCATCAGCAGCTGACGGTTCTGCGCCGAGGCGTCGATGTAGTCGTCGCGACCCCCGGTCGTGCACTCGATCACATTCGTCGAAAGACACTCGATCTCTCAGAACTTCGTACCGTCATTCTCGATGAAGCTGACGAGATGCTCGATATGGGGTTCGCCGAAGATCTCGATGCTATTCTCGAGGCCGCGCCTGCGAAGCGGCAGACGGCTCTCTTCTCCGCGACGATTGCGCCGCGCATCAAGGCGATCGCGAAGCGTCATCTCACCGATCCTGTAAGCGTGAAGATCGAAGCCGAGCGAACTGTAGCCGGCTCGATGCCGCGCGTGCGGCAGGTCGCATACATGGTTCAGCGACAGCAGAAGTCGGCCGCGCTCGGGAGAATTCTCGACATCGAGAATCCTGCGTCGGCGCTTGTGTTTTGCCGCACTCGAACGGAAGTAGACGAGCTGACGGAGAGGCTCAATTCACGCGGATATCGCGCGGAAGCGATTCACGGCGGTCTGTCGCAGGAACAGCGTGACAGGGTAATGCGGCGGTTTCGCGACGGTGGTCTCGATCTTCTGGTTGCGACTGACGTTGCCGCGCGCGGACTCGACATCGGTCATTTGTCGCACGTCGTGAACTTCGACGTGCCTGCTGCTCCTGATGCATATGTGCATCGAATCGGTCGAACGGGTCGCGCAGGACGCGAAGGTACCGCGATCACTTTGGCAGAGCCGCGCGAGTCGCGAATGCTTCGGAACATCGAGCAGCATACTCGGCAGAAGATACGAATCGAGCCTGTGCCATCGGTGCTTGATCTTCGAGCTCGTCGTCTCGAGGCAACAAGTGCGTCTGTTCGAGGCGCAGTCGAATCAGGATCGCTCGATGCGTATCGCGCGATCGTCGAGACACTCGGCGAGGACATCGATCTTATCGACGTGGCTGCCGCGGCGATAAAACTCGCGCATGAAGCGGGTGGAAATCGCGGAGAGGATGAAGAGGAGATTGCATCGATTCAACCGCCGCGGGATTCTGCGACAGGCAAAACGAAAGGGAAGGGACGTTCGGAGCGTTTCGAGCGCAGCGATCGCACCGAACGCGCTGATCGTCCCGAGCGTGGAGCAAGGCCTGAGGCGAAGTCGAAGTCAGCATCGAAAGCCAAAATGACTCGCGTCTACATCGGATTGGGAAGAAATACTGGCGTTCGTCCGGCTGATCTCGTCGGAGCGATTGCCAACGAGGCGGGGATTTCGGGCCGCGACATCGGAGCTATCGAGATGGGCAATGGATTTTCGCTCGTTGAGGTTCCAGAAACGGCAGCGGACGCCGTGATCGATGCGTTGTCCGGGGCCAAAATTCGGGGTCAGCGCGTTACGGTCAGGCTTGAGCGACCCGGTGCCGGCAAGCCAAGGCCCGAGCGGTTCGAGAAGAAGAAAAAGAGCCTGAAGCGGGCTTGACGCGCGCTGGCCCATGCTGTATTATACATACATGAACGAAACAAGGGGTGCCACGGCGACTATCGCTCAGCCCCATTTCACTCTCTCAATTCTCCACGCGGCCCAGGCGATCGGGGACCAGATCGAGGAAGCCCTCGGGAAGGTTGGCCTGTCGATGGCGAAGCACAGCGCGCTTACTCAGCTCGCTCAGGCTGGAGAGCCGCTGACGCTTAGCGAGCTGGCGGCAAGATTGAGCTGTGTTCGCTCGAACATCACCCAGCTGGTTGACCGCCTCGAGGCAGACGGTCTAGTCCGGCGGGTTGACGATGCGGCAGATCGCCGGAGTGTTCGCGCCGAGCTTACGCCGCTTGGTATTGAGAGACAGGGCCAAGGCTCAGCGGAAATGGAGCGGGTGCAGGACGAGATATCGAGCCGGATCTCCGCGTCGGATCTGGCTTCTCTCAAGTCCGCCCTCGGTTCGCTTGAATGAGCCCCTTTTTTGGACCAATGCTTCACATATGTAACATGCAGTACAGCACAAGACAGACATCAACCATACAGGAGTAGACAAAATGACTACCGCAATCGAACCCACCCTCGAAACCTCCGTTCAGTTCTGGCAGATCGATGCCGCCCACACGAGCGTCGAGTTCGCGGTGAAGCATCTAATGATCTCGACGGTGAAGGGTCGTTTCGCCGAAGTAACAGGTCAGCTCAAGGGCGACATCACCAACCCGAATTCGTTCGAGCTGGACGTAACGATCGACACGGCAAGCGTGGACACGCGTCAGGCGCAGCGCGATGCGCATCTCCGGTCGCCCGACTTCTTCGATGCAGAGCAGTGGCCTAGCATTCGTTTTGTCGGCACGAGAATCGAGGGAAATGTTGCAGCCGAGTTCTCGCTTTTCGGCGACATCACGATTCGCGACGTAACCCGCGAGATCGAGCTACGCGTGACGAACGAGGGATCGGTAGTCGACCCATGGGGCGGCTCGCGCGTCGGCTTTAGCGCGAAGACAAAGCTGGATCGTCGCGACTTCGGACTTGTCTACAATCAGGCGCTCGAGGCCGGCGGATTCGTGGTCGGCGACGAGATCAAGATCTCGATCGATGCTGAATTCACGGCAGTTCTATAAATCGAGAAGCGCAAACCCAAAAGCCGACACGGAGGGACGGAGAAACGGAGGTCGCACGGAGAGAACTTTGGGGAACGGCAAAACAAGTTTGAAGTCGACTGGTTTTTCCCAATGCATTCTCCGTGTGACCTCCGTCCCTCCGTCCCTCCGTGTCGGCTCTTATGGATTTTCAGAGTTACGAAGCGCCTCTCACCACTCGCATGAACCCTTCGACCTTTACGACATCCAACGCCCCGTTCGTTCGTAAGCCGCTACAGACATCGAGCGCGAACGGCTTCACCTGCCTGATCGCCTCGGCAGCGTTCGAAGGATTCAGTCCACCGGCGAGATAGACCGGCACCGACGCACGGTCCCGGATCTCGCGACTCAACGCCCAGTCGTGCACTCGTCCTGTTCCGCCGAGCTCCTTGACCGCCAGCAATGGATTGCCGGAGTCGAGCAGCAGCGCGTCGACCTCATTCGATAGAGTCACAGCTTCCTCGACAGATTCGCGACCTGTCACATGGATCACCTGAACTATCGAGACGCCTGGCATTGCCGCCTTGAGGGCATTGTGCGTTCCGGGCTCGACCGCATCGACCAGTTGAATCGTGTTCACGCGAGTGCGGCGCTGCTGAGCGACGATCGGCTCGGCTGTTGTCTCGCTCGTCAAGAGAAACGTCGCGATCCCGGC
>JBDTNA010000298.1:0-4447 GCA_039933985.1 Gemmatimonadales bacterium
GCTTCGACGCGACGGATTGGCGTTACTCGTCTCACAAATTGTAGTTGCCCTCTATTGGTGGCACCCACTCGTCTGGATCGCTGCACGCGCAGCAGCAACAGATCGCGAGCGAGCGTGCGACGACACAGTTCTTCGCGCAGGGATGCGGCCGAGTGAGTATGGACAGTGCCTGCTTGCGCATGCTGACAGGTTGAGTGCGTGGAACTCGGGCTCGCTCGCGACCGTGATGTTTGGACACTCCGCCGGCCTGGGCGCACGGATATCGGCGCTGCTCGATCCGACGGTGGATCGGAGCTCATCGCGTCCGAAGGTGAGAATGATTGCGGGAGTGCTTGGGCTCGTGATCATTGCTGGTGCAGCCTCGCCCTATTCACGAGCAACGGTTCTCGATGGGATATCGACGCTCACTCCAGCTCTGGTCGAGGCATCGATCATTCCGAGCACGGCAGAAGTATCATCGCCAGCAAATCCGAGTGTCGGATCCAGAGCGATATCCGCTGACTTGAATGTGTGCCAGCAGGCAAAGGACTATCGGCGCGCAAAGACATACGTCGGTCCTTCGGTCCACATCACTGGCTCAGGTGCGACGTTCCGCGATGGAGTTACGAAGCTGATCTGGACTGGCATGGACTGCATTGGATGGATTCAGTACTCAGGGTCAATCGGTGCTGCGACCGGCGAAGAGGACATCGTCGTCGGGTCGAATGGGGAATTCCTCGCACACAACGAAGGTCCCGAAGGCACGTCGGAGTATAGGGTATCCAACAGATCGAGCTCGTTGACACTGAACGGACAGAACATTCCGATCGGTCCAAATGAGCGGCGGTTCATCGCCGGAATGGTTCACGAATACATGCGCAGAAGCGGTACGAGGCCGCGCGAGCGCGCACGCGCAGCACTTCAATCCGGAATTCCGGCGCTCCTGGCCGAAGCAGCGGGCGTGCCGCAAACCGACATCCGCGCGCAATATCTAATCGAAGGATTCGCGGCGACGCACGATGCGCAGTCGGTGGTGCGATACATCCATCAGGGCGCGGCACTGCTCGATAGCCTCGACTCACGCGCACCATTCCTCGTCGCGGTTCCAGCCGCTTACAAGAACAATCTTGCGGTCCTCACCGCGATCTATGAAGAAGCATCGGTCATCGAGCCGGACGGTGCAGTGGACGAAGTCCTCGACAGCACGTCGCCGCCGAGGCCATTGCCGGCGAGCCTTCAGCCTCTGATGCGGAAGATCATTGCCGGTATCTCCAATTCAGATCGACACGCGGCGATGCGCGCGTACTATCTGGGAATCCGTCCCTGACGGAGATTTCGCTATCGTGACCTGCCAGATCGAGCAGGCACGACTGGCGCGAGGGCGAATGTGAGCTCGTGCGGCGAGCGCTCCACGCCCTCCTCCGCCGCCGCACGCCCGAACAGATCTACGAGCTTATCGAGAAGTACATTCGTTTCTTTCAGATGACGCTTGCTCAACCATCCCTTCCAGTGAGTCACCCGCAGATTGCGGGTCGGCCCCTCGGTCACCGCGACATCAGGCCTGCATGCGCGCACGAAGCCGCGCTCGCCAATCCTCAGTCGAGTACGTCCGAGTTGCACAACCGCTTTTCTGCTGCGCGGTGTGCTGAGATCGTAGCGGACGATCAGGGGGCGACCAGGGACGTCATATAGCGACGTCGTCTTGATGCCTTCACGGCGAGTGGTGCTCTCGAGCAAGAGGCCGCAGTCACGCAAAGCACGGATGTGATAGTAAAGCGCACTGCGCGGTCGCCCCAGAAAGCGAGCTATCTCCGGAACGCTGCATGGCCCGAGCACGCCGACGGCGTCGACGATGTCCTCCCGCCCGGGCGATGCCAGGGCGAGGAGCTGCTTGAGGGAGGTAACGATGAATGGCTGGGGCGGCTTCTTCTTCGGCATAAAAGTCAAATCCTTGCAGTTTTTTGACTTGCTCTTAGCTTAAACATAATGAAATGCCACACATTGCGCAGGCACGCAGTCGCGTTCGCCTTCATCGCCGTCTTCGTTTCACCAGCTGCAGCGCAGCAGATCAACATTCCACCGACCGCCGCGGCGAGTGATTCCGCGTTCATCGCGTGGATGCCTGCGCTCGCCAGGAGTTACACTGCGCCTGACGCAGGGAATCACATGCGCGCAGCACTGGTTACCGGCGACTACAAGCAAGCGCTCTCGGACATCACCGAGCTTGGGTCTCCACTTCTCACAATCGTGTATGAGGTCTTCGCTGCAACAAAGCTCGAAGGTGATTCGGCGCTCACGCGCGTGTTTCTCGAGCGCACACAGCGCCTCGACGATCGCACCGCGGCGAATCCGCTTCGCTACGCCATGGAGACACCTCTTCCGCGTCTGCGGGCGATACTCCAGTCAACAGTAGCAAGCCTGCGAGGGAAAGGAACGCTCACCGTTGCGGAGGCTGTCGACGTAATCAGGAGATATGCCGGCGTCCTGACATTTGATCTCATTTCGCCCAACACTGCCCGCCTTTTCGCGGCTGACGACGAGCGTCGCTTCATCATCACGCGCGATGTCCTCGTGCCAACAACGCCAGGTGGCACGGTGTGCGCGCTTGTCGTGCGACAGCGCAACTCGCAGAGCAAGCAACCCGCACTGCTCAACTTCACGATCTACGAGTCGGACCTGCAACTGTTCGAGGCCCGGCGCAGCGCGTCGAACGGATATGTCGGCGTAGAAGGATTGACCCGAGGAAAGGGGTGCAGTCCGAACAAGGCGACCTCTCATGAATATGACGGTATCGACGCCGCCGCCCTGATCGACTGGATCGCGCGACAGCCGTGGAGCGACGGGCGCGTCGGCATGTATGGCGGCAGCTACGAGGGCTTTACGCAGTGGGCCGCCGCCAAGCACATGCCAAAGGCACTCAAGGCGATGATGCCGTCGGTGACGCACGCTCCAGGGATCGACTTCCCGATCGACGGCAACGTCTTCGCGTCATACGCGTATCCCTGGCCGTTCTACACGACGAACAAAAAAGGTCTCGACGACGATACTTACAACGACTCGACGCGATGGACGCGCCTGAACACCGAGTGGTACAAGAGCGGCCGAGCGTATCGAGATCTGCCACTGATCGATGGCACACCCAATCCGACGTTTCTAAAATGGCTGTCGCATCCGACGTATGATGCATACTGGCAAGGCATGATCCCATACAGGGATGAGTTTGCGCGCATCAACATTCCGATTCTCACGACGACGGGCTACATGGACAGCGGCCAGATGGGTGCGCTCTGGTATTTCCGCGAGCACAAGAAATACGTGCCCAATGGGGAGCACTACCTGCTTGTCGGTCCGTACGATCATCCCGGTGGTCAACGCGGGACGCTCGATCCATTTGCGCGACCCGTTGTCAGACAATACCAGAACATCGAGGTGGATTCGGCTGCGCACATCGACATAGGCGAGCTGCGCTATCAATGGTTCAACTACGTGTTCAAGGGTGCGCCGAAGCCAGCGGTTCTCAAGGATCGCGTGAACTACGAGGTCATGGCTGGCAACGAATGGAAGCATGCACCAACGCTCGACGCGATGCACTCGACAACGATGCGCATCGCTCTGAGCAAACCAGTTGTGCAGGTCGTCGATCTCGCCGATAGAAGCGACGTCGAGAAATGGGGAACAACTGGCGATCTACTTGATCCGAGCTCGAGTGTGCGCAGCCTTGTCGACACGACGACGAACATCGCCAACCGATTCATGTTCGAGGGACCGGTACTCGCGAACGGCGGCGAGGTGAGCGGCCTTTTCTCCGGCCAGATCAGTTTCATCACCAACAAAAAGGATTTTGACTACAGCGTCACGCTGTTCGAGCTGACCGGTGACGGGAAGTACATACAGCTCAACTTCCACTGGGGCCGCGCGAGCTACGCCCGGAGTCGCACCAAACGCGTGTTGCTCACAACTGGACGCAGAACCGTTCTCCCATTTGAGAACAACAGGCTCACCAGCAAGCGGATTGGAAAGGGAAGCCGCATAGTCGTCGTCGTTGCGGTCATGAAGAACCCGTCACAACAGATCAACTACGGTACCGGGAAGGTTGTGGCCGAGGAGACGATCAGAGATGCTGGTGAGAAGCTGCGTATCGAGTGGGTGACGGGGGCTTTTGTGGACGTGCCTTTTACGCCACTTCATTGAGATGAAGCTCTACGCGCCGACGGTGATCTGAGCAATCGTGCGTAAGCCATTCTTGTAGCGGAACACTATGGCTGGACCAGGCGAATCCAGATCGGACTGTGATCACTGATTGAACTGGGCACGCGATGCGTACCGACGCCGGCCGGGTTTTACCATGACGAGTCCGCGCAGGAAGAAATGATCGAGATGCCCGTAGGCGTTGCTCTTCGGGATGGTGTCCGTCGGCCACATGTATCCGGCCTCGCGCGCGATTCGGCCAATTTCCTTGCTGTTCATG
>JBDTNA010000299.1:0-4445 GCA_039933985.1 Gemmatimonadales bacterium
CGCCAGAAACAAAAACAATCGACGCGGGCGGACCGGCGATCCCATTTACGCTGATGACAAACACGGGAAGGCCGCCAACTGTTATGGTGACACTATTGACTCCGGCGACTGTGCCAAGCTTCCACGTTCCCACTGAAGTGCCGTCGCTCTTCGTCGAGCCCGGCGTGTCCGTCAAAGTGCCGCCGCCGGCGGTGACTGCGATGTTGAACTTCACTCCACTCAGCGCATTGCCGTCCGCATCCTTCACGACAAATGTCGGCGGCGCTGTCATCGCGAAGCCCGCTGTTCCTTCCGCGACAACGGTGCCTCCCACAGCAATCGACGCAGGGTCGGGAAGGCCAGTCGATTCATGACAGGCAAGCGTCGCAAGCGATGCGAGAAGTGCCCCGGTAAATCGAACCCTGACAGTCCGGCGACGAGCTGATGACGGCATCGAATCCGCTAGCAAAAGTGGAGGCTCAACATACGCTTCAGTCCCGACTACTCCAATACGTCAAACGTCTCGAAGCGCAGACATCGGTGTTTCCTTGAACACGTCCCGCCCTGCAAGCAATCCAATCGTAATCGTCAGGCCGAGCATCGCACCGGCGATCAGCAGTGCCGGCAGCATCGCCGGCGAGAACGACGCCTCGAACACGTAGTGCGTGAGCGCCCAGCCTCCACCAATCGCCAGCACCATCCCCGTCAAGCTTCCAAGCAGACCAAGCAGCGAATACTCGGCCAGCAGAATTTTTAATATCTGGCCGCGCGACGCACCAAGGGTCTTGAGTAGAACACCTTCGCGGATCCTGTCCCTGCGTGTCGCCGCGACCGCGCTGAAAAGAACGGGTATTCCCATCGCCAGGCTGAATAGTGCCATGAAACGAATTGCCGTCGAAACTTTCGCCACGATCTTCGCGACAGTTTCCTTGACGAGAGTGAGATCCACACTCGATACGTTTGGATATCGTACAACGATATCCCGCTGAAGTGTCGCAACGACGTTTTTGCCGGTTACGCTGGCGAGAAGAATGTGTTGCTTGGGTGCCGCACGGAGTCCGGGGCTGGCAAATACGGCGAAGAAATTGGGCTCGAATCTCGCCCACGTCACTTCACGAAGACTCGTGACCCTCGCCGGAACTTCCACTCCCTGCACGTTCCACGTTATGACGTCGCCGAGCTTTACCTTCAGCTCCTCGGCAATGTCTTTCTCGAGTGAGACTTCGGTGGTGTCGCTGGTGCCCGCAAGCGTTGCGGCGCTGAACCATTTTCCCGAGGTGATCTTTTCACTTGGCGCCACGCTGTCCCTGAACGTCGACCGGAATTCACGCCGGAGCGCCCACCCGGGTCTGCCGGATTGTTGCTGATTTCCACCGCGACGGCGAGCAGCCTGATCGGCCTTCATTGAATCCGCCGCTTTGCCACCTCGCGCTCGAACGAGAGAATCGGCCGTTTGCTTTGCGCGGGCCTCTTCGACGATATCCTCGACGCGGCGATTGTTGATCGACGCGATCCGCATCGTGACGACGGGAGCTGTCTGAAGGATTGTCCCTCGGGATCTTACGAGCGAATCAACGCCGGATGCCTGGTCGTCCTGAATGTCGAAAAAGACAATGTTCGCGTTGGATGCGGCTGCATTGAATTCGAATCTGCTGAGAAGATTCGCTTGAACGAGATAGAGCGTCGTCACCAGGAAAGCGCCGAACCCGAGAGAGAGCACGACTGACCGCGTTTGATTGGCGGGACGGTAGAGATTCGCGACTCCCTGTCTGATGACGTACGGCCATCCGCTGCGCAGCGTGCGCTTTGCGATCCATGAGAGAAACATCGCGCTCAAGGTCAGGATGCCAAGCGCTCCAAGCGTCGCCGCGCTGATCCACAGGCCTTCCTTGAATGTCGACGCGCGCAGCAGGGCAATCGCGATGACACTCCCGGCAAGTGCAACGTCCACCGCGACTCTCGGAATGTCGTTCCAACGCATGCGAAGAATTTCGGAATCCGCATCGCGCCGGAGTGTCTGCAGTGGCGAGACATTACGAAGAGCGAGCAGCGGCCGCAGTGAGAAGATCAACGCGATCCATCCGCCGATGATCACGCCTGTGAGTATCGCTGAAGGCTCGAGCGACACGGAAACGTCAACCGGCAGGAAATCGCCGAACACTGACGGAAGCCCGAATTGAACGGCGACGCCGAGCGCTGCGCCGGCGATCGCGCCAAGGAGACCCATCGCTGCGGCCTGCGCGACGTACATCGCGAGAACCTGCCCGCTCGACGCGCCGAGGCATCGGAGAATCGCGACTGTGTCGATCTTGCGCGACACGAATGCACGGACTCCGCTCGCGACGCCGACTCCGCCAAGGAGAAGCGCCACGAGTCCGACGATTCCAATGAACTGGCTCAGCTGCTGAATCGCCTCTGTTGCACCCTCTTCGCTTTGCGTGACCGTGACAGCTCGCGTCATTGTCTTCGCAAGCACAGGCCTGAGCGGCGCCATGAGTTTTGTCGGGCTGACTGAAGCGGGGAGCTTTGCAAGCACGCCATACTCCGCAGTACTTCCAAACTGAAGCAGCTGCGTCTCAGCTACGTATCTCTCCGGGATGAACACACGCGGACCGATTATTTCCGCGACCCCTGGCGTGCCGGGCACGTTCTTCAGAGTTGCACCGATCACGAACTTTCCGAAACCGAGCGTGAGTGTGTCGCCGAGCCTTGCGTTGAGCGCGATGAGCAGGGATGGATCGACAAGTGCGACGGGTCCATCGTGCATTGCGCGCCACTGGTTCGCGGGCTCGGTTGTGATGACGCCGTAGAATGGATAGTTCAAGCTTACTGCGCGGACCTGCACGAGACGTGTTCCGCCGGTGCGCGGAATGAGCGCCATCGACGGAAAAGTCACGACACGCGCGAATTGGGCTTTTCCTTTCTTCGCGACAGTATCGAGAATCGCTTTTTGTTCCGGCGTGAACGGGCGGCGCGATGAAAACGAGATATCGCCGCCGAGCAATGCGCGGGACTGCTCACGGATCGATCGGGTGACGTTACCGGCGAAGGAGTCGATGGCGACGAGGGCGGCAACGCCGAGCGAGATTGCCGACATGTAGAGCAGAAGACGCCGGCGCGCGCTGCGGCTTTCGCGCCAGGTGAGGCCGGCGAGCTGGCGAAGTGATGCGCGCTGCTTGAACTGCGCGTTCGGGTCGGTCACGCAGCAGCCTCGGTGTCGGCGACGACTGCGCCGTCGGCGAGGCGAATGGTTCGTGCAGCCCGCTCGGCGAGCACTGCATCGTGCGTCACCAGAACGATCGTCGAGCCCGATTCGCGATTGAGCGATTCGAGAAGATCGAACACACGGACACCGGTGTTCGCATCTAGATTGCCGGTCGGCTCGTCGGCGAACAGTATGCGAGGATTGTTCGCGAACGCCCGCGCGATCGCGACGCGCTGCTGCTCTCCGCCGGAGAGCTGCATTGGAAAGTGATGCCCGCGCTTGGCGAGACCTACCCGCTCGAGAAGTTCGTCGGCGCGAGCGGCGGCCCCGTCGCTGCCCTGAAGCTCAAGCGGAACCTGAATGTTCTCCTGCGCCGTCAGCGTCTGGATGAGTTGAAAAGTCTGGAAGACGAAGCCGACCTTTTCTCCCCGCAGGCGGGCGCGGTCGTTCTCGGACATGGTCGTCAAATCGTGTCCGTCGAGGATCACCTTGCCATGCGTGGGGGTATCGAGTCCGGCGAGGAGACCGAGAAGTGTGGTTTTTCCGCTGCCGGAAGGCCCGACGATTGCCACGAAGCCGCCCTGCGGAATCTCGAAAGAAACGTTTCGCAAAACGGCGAGCTGCTGATCGCCGCTTCTGTATTCCCGTGTAACTTCCCTTGCAATGAGCATGAAATATCTGTTGGTTGGATTGCTTGTCGCTTCGGTCGCGTGCAGCACCGAGCGAAATATGGACAGAAGCGACACCGAGTCGGGTGATGCTACACCGCGTGCGTCGTCAGGGTCGACTACGGCTCGGGCGACCGGGAAAGTTACTGTGCTGTTCTTCGGCACGAGCCTCACGGCGGGGTACGGTCTCGACCCGGCGATTGCGTTTCCGAACCTCGTTGCGCGGAAGGCGGCGGATGCAGGCACTCCGATAATCGCGATCAACGCCGGCCTTTCGGGTGAAACGTCAGCGGGTGCGCTGCGCCGAATCGATTGGACTCTCCGGAAGCCGGTGGACATCGTCGTCCTCGAAACCGGTGGCAACGATGCGCTCCGCGCGCTCGATGCCGATTCGCTCAAGACAAATATTCGCGGCGTTGTCGGGCGCATTCGCGCGCTTCAGCCGAACGCGCGGATTCTCCTCGCGGGAATGGAGGCTCCGCCCAACCTCGGCGCCCGCTACACCGCGAGCTTTCGGAAGGCGTACCAGGATGTCGCAGCTGAAGAGAATCTGACGGCAATTCCGTTCCTGCTGGATAAGGTTGCGGGTCTCG
>JBDTNA010000300.1:0-4411 GCA_039933985.1 Gemmatimonadales bacterium
CAGAGGTCGCTCCGGCGTGAGTCTGGCTCGCGACCTGTCCGCCGCCGGATCTTCCCGGTCGTGGCGGGCCGGGTCGCGAGAGATTCTGTTCGACAAGCCGATCGTTGTCGGCATTCTCAACATTACCCCCGACAGCTTCAGCGACGGGGGTAATTTTTTTTCGCCCGATGCCGCGATCGAGCGGGGCGCTGCAATGCTCGCCGAAGGCGTAGACATCATCGACATCGGTGGTGAGTCGACGCGCCCCGGGGCCGAGCCGGTTTCGGAAGACGAGGAGATGCGGCGAATCGGGCCAGTGGTGAATACGCTGCGCGAATTCTGGCCCAACTTGCCGATCTCGATCGACACGACAAAAAGTGTGGTTGCGGCCGAGGCTCTCTCAGCGGGAGCTGACGTCATCAACGACGTGTCGGGAATGCGATTCGATCCGGGAATGATTCAGCTGGCTGCGGCGACAGGCTGCGGAGTGGTTCTCATGCATTCGCGTGGCGCCGTCGAAGAAATGGCAACGTACGAGCACGCGGTGTACGGCGATGACCCGACGAAGGAAGTTGTCGCCGAGCTTCAGGCGCGGGTTGTTGCTCTCGAAAATGCCGGAGTGCACCGCAACACGATCGTGCTCGATCCCGGGTTCGGATTCTCCAAGAGAAGCGAGCATTCAATCGCAATTCTGCGAGATCTGTCGCAATTTCATGCGCTTGGTTGCGCGGTAATGGCAGGGCCGTCCAGAAAGCGCTTTGTGAAGGAGCTTGTGGGGGGCGAAGATGCGACGATCGAAGATCGCGACTTCGGAACTGTCGCCGCGTGCGTGATGGCTCTGGAGCGAGGCGCGCGCCTTTTTCGCGTGCATAACGTGAAGGCGGCGCGACGCGCACTCGATGTTGCGTGGAGAGTCATCAATTCCGCCGGAGATTGACTGACGCCGTAAGCAGTTCTCGCGACGCGCCCCGCGTCACGCACACTCTCGCCGTTCCGGCGGTCGTAACGTTCACACTGCTCGCGATCTACATCGCGACACTCGCACCGAGCGTCACTTACTGGGACGCCGGAGAGTTTCTCTCGGCTATTCGAACGCTTGGTATTCCGCATCCGCCCGGGACGCCGCTCTACATCCTGATCGGGAATGTGTGGGCTCGTGTTCTTGGTCCGGTGTTTGGTTTCGCATACTCGGTCAATTTGCTTTCAGCAGTATCGACTGCCGTGGCCTGCGGAATGATTGCGTACCTCATGAATGGCTGGACGCAGCGTCCGTTTGCGGCGGCCGCCGGTGGAATTCTTGCCGGTCTCATGTCGAGCGTGTGGCTCAATGCAAACGAGACCGAGGTGTACGCGCCCTCGCTTTTTGTATCGATGCTGCTGCTTCTTGTTGCCGAGCGAGCTCGAGTTACGCGAGAGACACGGTGGTACGTGTTGCTTGCATACCTGATTGGTCTCGGATGGTCGCTGCAACTGTCGGCTCTCGTGGCTGCTCCTGCGGCTCTGTACCTCGCGTTGTTTTGCCGCGAAGACACGGAGGTACGGGGACAGCTCAGAGTTGCCAGGGCGTCTTTCTCGACCGTGGCGCGAATGATCATCGTCATTGGACTCGGAGCAACTGCTGTTCTGTTCATGCTCATTCGAGCGAAGCATGATCCTGGAATCAATCAGGGGAATCCGGCGACGTGGCAGGCGTTTCTCGATGTGATCTCGCGAAAGCAGTACCTGCCGGTTCCGATGTGGCCTCGACAGGCGCCGCTGTACATCCAGATCGGGAACCTGTTCGAGTATGCCGACTGGCAGGTTGCATTGGGTCTCTCACCGGAAGCGCCGCCGTCGTGGCTTCGCACGCCGTTCACTATTCTCTACGCGGCGCTCGGTGTCGTCGGCTGCATATGGCACCGGCACGTTCACAAAGTGAGCTGGCGCACGGTGATGCTTCTCTTCATCACCGGCACGCTCGGCGTCATTGTGTATCTCAACATGAAGGCAAGCCCCTCGTACGGTGAAGGCTTTCTTCCTGTTGGCGCGAAGCATGAGGCGCGAGAGCGCGATTACTTCTTTGCGCTCGCATTTTTGTGCTGGGGATTGTGGGCCGGAGCGGGTGCGATCCGGATTGCAGCTCGCTTCGGCTCGCGCGCGCGTATCGCCGGCTTTGCGGTGGTGCTTTTGCCCGCGCTGCTGAATTGGCGCGCGGTGGACAGGGGCAGCTGGCCGCAGTCGGACGCGCCGCGGTACAACGCGATGAAAGAACTGACCGGTGCTCCGCAACTCGCCGTTGTTTTTGCCAATGGAGATAACGACACGTACCCCGCGTGGTATCTCCAGCAAGTCGAGGGGGTTCGCCGTGATGTGGTCGTCATCACGATTCCGCTGCTGGGTGCGGGGTGGTATCGCGAGGAGATTGCGCGTCGATACCGTTTGGTGCCAGATGAATACGCTCGAGTGTGGAGAGGGCAGGGGGCAACGCTGTCGGTTATTTGCAGGGCGGCTGCAACGCAGGGCAGGGTTGTCGTCTCAAGTCAGCAGCGCGATGGGAGTGCCCTTCCGGCCGCATGCATGTGAACAACAAAGTCAAAATACAAAAGCAAAAGTTCTGAGTGGAGTGGGTTTTAGTTTGGAGTTGCGAGTGTAAAGAATCACTCGCAACTCCAAACTAAATCCCTCTCAACTCACAACTTGTCCTCTTCGATGTTCTACGTGCCTAGTACCGGTAGTGATCCGACTTGTACGGCCCCTGTTTCGGCACGCCAAGATACTCGGACTGCGAATCCGAAAGCTGCGTAAGCTTGACGCCAAGCTTGTCGAGGTGCAGCCGAGCCACCTTCTCATCGAGATGTTTCGGCAGCGTGTAAACTCTCTTCTCGTACGACGCTGCGTTTGTGTGAAGCTCGATCTGCGCCATCACCTGGTTGGTGAAGCTCGCTGACATCACGAAGCTCGGGTGACCGGTCGCGCATCCGAGGTTCAACAGGCGTCCCTCGGCGAGAATCATCACGCTGTGCCCATCGGGGAAAACGTACTCGTCGTACTGCGGCTTGATGTTGATCCGCTTCACGCCCTTCGACTCGGCCTTCTTCAGTCCGGCCATGTCGATCTCGTTGTCGAAGTGACCGATGTTACCGACGATCGCCTTGTCCTTCATCTTCGCCATGTGCGCGGCGGTGATGATGTCCTTGTTGCCCGTCGCCGTGATAAAGATGTCGGCGGTCGAGACCACGTCGTCGAGCGTCGTGACCTGATAGCCTTCCATCGCCGCCTGAAGAGCGCAGATAGGATCGATCTCGGTGATCACGACACGAGCGCCCTGACCCTTCAGCGCCTGCGCGCATCCCTTGCCGACATCGCCGTAGCCGCAGATGACCGCGACCTTGCCGGCGAGCATCACATCCGATGCGCGGAGAATTCCGTCGGTCAGTGAGTGACGGCAGCCGTACAGATTGTCGAATTTCGACTTCGTGACTGAGTCGTTGACGTTGATCGCGCAGAATAAGAGTTGGCCGGCTTCCATCATCTGATAGAGGCGGTGCACACCCGTCGTCGTCTCTTCCGAGACGCCGCGCAGATCCTTCGCCATCGTCGTCCAGCGCTTCGGATTCTTCGCGTACTCGGTGCGAAGAAGATCGAGAATCACACCGTACTCTTCCGAATCCTTCTCTTCATCGAAAGCAGGAACCTTTCCGTTCTTCTCGAACTCGACGCCCTTGTGAACGAGCAGCGTTGCGTCGCCGCCGTCATCGAGCAGCAGATTCGGACCTGATCCGTCGGGCCAGACGAGCGCCTGGTCCGTGCACCACCAGTAGTCTTCGAGCGACTCGCCCTTCCAGGCGTAGACAGGCGTGCCCTCGGGATCATCGATCGTTCCGTTCTTGCCGATCACTACGGCAGCTGCCGCGTGATCCTGTGTCGAGAAGATGTTGCACGATACCCAGCGCACGTCGGCGCCGAGCTCGACGAGAGTCTCGATCAGCACGGCGGTCTGCACCGTCATGTGCAGCGAACCCATGATCTTCGCGCCGGCGAGGGGATTCTTTCCCTTGTACTCGCTCCGAAGCGCCATCAGTCCGGGCATCTCATGCTCGGCCAGACGGATCTCCTTGCGACCGAAGTCGGCGAGTGAGATGTCGGCGACCTTGAACGGCTCGCGATCGTTGCTCATCTCGAAGCGGCCCGTTGCGGGCGCGTCGGTCCGAGAGGTGGTTGGAAGTTCTGCTACGCTCGTCACTGTCTCTTCCTCAAAGCTTGGGTGGTGTTGCGGTTGATCAGGCGGTTAGTGCCAGTCCTGCGCTCTGCTCTTTGTCGTCGGCGCTCTTCACAACGGGCGCCTCCGCACGGCGCGCTACCGCCGCAAACAGAGTTGGCCCCTTCGCCGCTTCGTCTGGCGGAAGGGGATGATAGCGACCGCCGGAAAAACCAGCGGCTTCGAACATCGAGG
>JBDTNA010000301.1:0-4409 GCA_039933985.1 Gemmatimonadales bacterium
TCCTGAAGGAGCACGAGATCCTCGGGGCGATACTGTTCAGCTACATGCTCGAGCGCGTGGACGCGGGTGAGCTCGAGGCCGGCCCGCGAGATCTCATCGTTGTCTCACAAAGGGTGGCTCACGCCGTCGAAATGATCAGGCAGGCGACGATGAGCCACTTCCTTCGCGTGTCCGGTAACCGGATCAAGGAGCAGGAGTCGAGACTGCGGCGCTTCAACCGGATGGTTTCCCACGAGCTGAAGAATCGTGTGGGCGCGATACGCGGCGCGTCCGCGCTCTTGACCGAGTCATGGCTGACTGAAGAAGATCGAGTGCGATTTCATCGAATGCTGCTCGAGAATTCCGATGCACTGCAGCACGTGCTGGACAACCTGGAGGCTCTCTCGAGAATCGACTCTGATGCGAGGCAGGCGAGGAACGTTCTGCTTCCGCAAGCTGTAGCCGAAGCTGTACGACAACTTCGCGGAACCGCGGACGCTAAGGACGTCTCGATCGTCGTAGCCGAAGATTTGCCTCCAATAGAAGTCGACGCGGCCGCGACGGAGCTTTGTGTGTCCAACTATGTCTCGAACGCGATCAAATATTCCGATCAGTCGAAATCCGATCGGTGGGTGAAGGTGGACGCTGCATATACTTTCGCCACCAGACCAGACGAGGAAGGGGAGCTTCGTTTGTTCGTCCGCGACAATGGCATCGGTGTTCCGACGGCGGCCCGCGATCGGCTTTTTGATGAGTACTACCGTGCGCACTCGGAAACAGTCACCGATGTAAGTGGAACTGGTATCGGCTTGAGCATCGTCCGGGAAACGGTCAGGTCGATGGGAGGAAAGACATGGGCGGAGTTCCCAGCGGAAGGCGGATCCATTTTCGCTTTCTCGCTTCCATCACGGCGGCAGGAAGACGCCGCGGCCGCAGGCACGGCACGGGCGGACGCCACAACAACAAACCTGGCTGACGCGCCCTTCTCATGAGGCCGGTTCACTGGTGAGCTTCGCTGCCGAAGTTTCTCGACATCGGCCAAAAGATCATTCCCTCAAGAGGCCACCACGCCATTTTACTGCGGTGGAACCGACGAAATCCTTACTCCAAAGTTTCCGTTTGGGTCGGTGTTATCGTTGATAAACACATCACGAACTCCGAGGAATAGATATCGTGCGCCTGGAGGGATTTTGACTACCATGCTTCTGGTAACAAGAAAATCCTCGGGGATGTCGGTATCGGCGTTGCCATTGAAAGTCGGATTGGAGAGGACCGATAGACCTGCGCTGATCGCACCGGGCACGCGTGCTCTGGCGGACTGGGGGAGTATTTCGCTGGTCGAGCTAAACACTGCAATCAGTGCCCCCAATCCGTCATCCTGCATGGCGGGCCCGTATTTGATCTCCCCCAGTAGTTCAAGCTTCAGCTGATCCCCCGGCCGAACCAGAAAGGGAACCAGATTGACTATGACCGGCGGCTCCCCGGGATCGTTCGCGTCCTGAAAAAGAAACGTGATTCGCGGAGAAAGCGAACGGGTGTTGCTGAAGACCGGCGGTCCGGGATCGACCGCACCGAATGGGCTGAACGACTTGGTTTTTCCGCCGAGCCCGCCATGAGCAGCATAGAGGTCAGAGGCACCGAACGGGGAAAATGCAACCGAGACGTACCCCGACAGTTTATTCCAGAAACTGTTGCGCTGTCCCAGCAGCGGTGAAACGCCAATGCACTTGAGGAAATCGTCGACCGATACGCGGTCTAATATCTCGACAGTATTTCCAACAGCATGTGCAAGGCGCAATCGCTCGTGCGGTTCCGGCGGATAGAACGGGCTGGACAGGTCTGTGACCTGACAGATGCCTACTCGGGCTGAGTCGCCAAACTGGAGTACCGGTGGATACGCCGAATACAAATAGAAGGGTGGATACTGCTGGAGAGCGGTTGGGAGTGGGCCCGATCCCGGAGTAGGTGTGGTAGGCAGCCGCGAGATTGTGATCAGGACGGGCTCACTCACTGCTCCACTCGGCAGCACTACGCCGGCGGCACCGCTCGGAGTAACGACCGTCGCGCCGGCGGGCCCAACAACTTCGGCGGCGCCGTCATTTCCCAACGCGCCCAACGGCAATGCCGGGGGCGGGTAGTCAACGAGCTTGTAGATCGCGTCCACCAATAGAGAAACGGAGCCAGCGGCAGAGTTTCCCCCAATCAGAGTTCCCGCGCGCATCGCCTTCAAGGTGAAGTCCACCAGGGTCAGGGCGCCTGTGCGCGCGGCCGCCGTTGCACCGGCAGACAATTGCTGCCGAATCGTAGCAGCCTGTGCGAGCGCAGATTCTCGCTCGGGGCCTGATTGGAACAGTCCCCGAATCTGATTTTCGACCGACTTCGAATCGTCGACAGGGGGTTCGGTGCCCTTTGTCGCCCCGCTCGAACATGCAGCCAGCGCAAGACAAATGGCGCCGACAAGAGCTCGCGACCACCGGCGAATCATCACAGCGGAGTGAATTCGGTCATTGGTGCTTTCGATGGGTCGGGATAAGCGCGCGTCGACCGCGTGCTCAGCACGGCTTGCCTTATGCTTCGATCACAGCGTTCGCATCGTCAAGGCGGCCGGAAAAGCGTCGCGATAGTGGTGCGGGAAATTGCTCGCCAGGAGCGTTGTCCGCTAGTCAGCACCATCGGGTGGGCGCGGAACACTCATCGCGCGCACCGGGCGTCGTGTGTCAGGATACATAGGTGCGTCGAAGTGGGCAGATACACCGTGGCATCTGGGGGGGGTGGATCACTCGCCAGCTTGACACTGTATGTAGCTTTCGCAACTATATTGCTCAACAATATAGCCGCCTACGCCTTTCCCGCCGTAAATGTCACATTCGAAACAGGAATCACTTACCCCGCTCTCCGCCGCGATTCTGTTCGCTCTCGCCGACGGAGCGAGTCACGGTTATGCGATCATCAAGGAGATCGAGGAGATCACGCACGGCGAGATGCGGCCCAACACTGGAAGCATGTATCTCGCGCTCCACCGCCTCCTGCAGGAAGGCTTCATCACCGAAGCCACCGGGCCTCGTGACGATGCCCGGCGTCGCTACTACTCGCTGAGTCGGGAGGGCAGAGTCGCCGCAAAGGTGGAAGCGAGGCGACTGGCGCAGCTGGTTCGTGTCGCGTCGGCGAAGAAACTGATCCCCCGCACAGCGCTGTGAAATCGCTCGCTCTTCAGCTCTTTCGGGCGAGTCTCAAATTGCTTCCTTCCGGGTTTCGTCTGCAGTACGAATTGGAGATGGAGGAAGTGTTTCTCGAGCGCATGCGAGAGAGATCCACGCGTGGAATAGCGCTTCTCGTGATCGGCGAGGTTCGCGACCTCGCCGTAGTCGCGGTGCGGGCTCGACTCGAGCAAAGTCACCTGGCGCTTCGATACGTGATTCCGGGGATCGCAACGGCGATTGCACTCACCGTCATCGCGTTGTCACGTTTCGCTGTTCCCGCACGCGGAGCGCATGAACAGGCGCGGATCGACTTCTCCGCCCAGGATCCTGCCGGGCAGTTCACCCTTTCCATTCTGGAAGGGCTGCCGGTCTCCATCACGATGAATCGACGTCCGCTTCCCATCGAGCGCGTAGTTCATCTGGGTGACAGCATTCATGTGCTCGCACGCAGCGGAAAAATCGTTCTCGCTCTGGCGTATTACCGGGACACCGGTCGCATTGAATGGAAACCCAGGCCGGCTGCGTGTCATTCTGATCCGGCGGAATGCGACGCGTATCAATGAAATGCCTGCTCGCGTTAACGATAGTCGCACTCGCCCACCGTGCTGAGGCGCAGCCAACTACGATCGACGCGTCCTTGGCCCGGGCGTACTTCGCCGAACTTCGCGAGCTCGGGACTTCCGATGGTGGACGGATGTGGGGAAGGGCGGTCAACGGGCCGATGATGTTCGTCGACGCTGCCACCAGAACGCTGGTCGCCAGCGAATGTGACGCCAAGGGAATTTTCCGCGAGAATAACGGTGTTTGCGTCGGCACTCTTCCCGAGCAAATCAATCCCGCGAACACCGCCGTGGACCTCGGCGGAAAACGCTGGTCGATGGTGCTGTGGCCGGTGTCGGACAGCAGGTATGCGCGACGACGACTGCTCATGCATGAATCGTTTCACCGTATTCAGAAGGATCTGGGGATTCCGGCAACGGATCCGTCAAACTCACATCTTGCAACGCTCGACGGGCGGATATGGATGCGACTTGAAATGCGCGCGCTGACGGAAGCGTTGCTTCGCACCGGTGACGTTCGCACGCGTGCTCTCCGAGATGCCCTGATCTTTCGCGCGCGGCGACGCTCGCTTGCTCCCCGTGCAGGAGAGGACGAAAGACAACTCGAGCTGAACGAGGGCCTCGCGGAGTATACGGGTCTTGTCACCAGCGGACTTCCGCGCAGCTCGCT
>JBDTNA010000302.1:0-4408 GCA_039933985.1 Gemmatimonadales bacterium
GCATACATCAATCAGATCGGATTCGCGCACGGATGGTACGGAATTGAAACCGCGGCGCGTCACTATTTCGGAAAGTCCGCAGCGAAGCTGACGCTGGCGGAAGCCGCGACCCTTGCGGCGATGCCGAAGGGGCCGGAGATCTACGAGCCGGTGAAATTTCCGGCGAAGGTAAAGGAGCGTCGCAACACGGTTCTCGCGCTGATGGCGAGCCAGGGATACATCACGACTGGGCAGGCGCGCGCGGCGCAATCGACACCGCTTGTTACAGCGCCTGACTATGGAATGTCGGCGGTTGCTCCCTACTACGTGGACGTTGTGAAGATTCAGGCGCAGCGTGCCGGTGTCGTACTGAGTCAGGGCGGCTACAGGATTTACACGGCGCTCGATCCTGCTCTTCAGGCATCAGCGGTTACTGCTCTTTCGGAGGGCTTTGCCGAGGTAGAGGCTCGCAGCGGATACAACCATCCCACATCCGCAGGCACCGGCAGGGAGTCTCAGTATCTACAGGGTCTTGTGGTGGCGATCGATCCCGCGACCGGAGATGTGCGTGCGCTCGTGGGCGGGCGGGATTACAAGGAATCGCAATTCGATCGTGCGGTCGATGGAAAGCGGCAGCCGGGATCGTCCTTCAAGCCAATCGTGTATGCGGCTGCGATCGCCGACAGCATTCCGCCGAACGCGATCGTCGGTGATACCGCGATTTCAATTCGGCTTCCGAACGGAACGTACTACAGGCCGGACAACTCCGATCGTGAGTTCCTTGGAGCTATAACGATGCGCGAAGCGTTGGCGAAGTCGCGCAACGTTGTTGCTGTTCAGCTCGCGCAGCAGGTCGGGATGGACACTGTGATCGCACTCGCGAAGCGAATGGGAATTCAGGGATCGATCGCGCCGTATCCGTCGAGTGCGATTGGCGCGTCGGCAGTGCAGCCTCTCGACATGATCGCGTCGTACACGACGTTTGCGAATCTAGGTACGCCGGTCGAGCCGCGATTCATTCATCGGATCGAGGACAAGTCCGGCAAGGTCACGTACACCGGCGCCGTACGCGCGCTGCCGCCCGCGATGGACCCGCGAACTGCGTTCGTGGTGCGCGACATGATGCGCGATGTGGTGGAGCGGGGAACTGCATCGTCGATTCGCCGGTTTCTTCCAGTGAGCGTGCCAGTCGCGGGCAAGACGGGAACGACGAATGACAATACCGATGTGTGGTTCATCGGACTCACTCCGGACATCGTTGCCGGTGTCTGGCTGGGGTTCGATACGCCGAAGACGATCACTCCTGGTGCAGCGGGTGGATCTCTGGCGGCTCCGGTGTGGGGGAAGATGATGGCGCGTTATTACGCCAGCAGCTCCGGCCGTTCGTCGTTCGAGCGCTCCGAGTCCCAGTGGACCCCGCCAATTGGGGTGATCAGCGGAGAGTTGGATAGAGTTACGGGTCTGCTCGCAACTCCGGCCACTCCGGCAAACCGGCGGTATACGGAGTATTTCGTCGAGGGAACGGAGCCAGAACCGCTTCGCGCCGATCCGTGGAGGGTATTTAGATGGGGTCCCATAGGTTTTTGAGGGCGAGCATGAAAACACTGGTTGTCAGCGCACTGAACTCGGGTCGGTTCGTTATCGCGCTCGGAGGAGCGTTAGTCGGATGCTCGGACGCGGTGGGTTCGGCTGGGCTCCCGGGTGGCGTAGAGATACGCGCGGAAACGACCGTCTTCGGTATCGCGATAATAAACGGCGAGAAGACGTCGGTAGTTTCCGTGAGCCTCGTCAACAATGGATTGACTAGTGTCTTCGTGAATTACTGCGGGGCTCGCGTTTACAAACGGGTCGATAATGACTGGGTTGAGGTCTGGGCCGAGGAATGTGGCGCGGTAGAGGGAACATTTCTGGAGCTGCCTCGGAGTGGAGTGACGACTGTCAGCAGGCTGCTCTCGAACCCGGCTTCGCCGTTCTCTTTCGGGGGACCGTTCAAGTTCGAGACGGGCGTCTACTACCGCATGAGCGTGCCACTCCTGGTAAAAACTGGTGACGGTCCTGAGGACTTCAGGCTCATCAACCCGCGCGAATCGATGTCGACCGCATTCGCGTTCACGCTCACTTTGTAAGGGTTCGCAATCCCGAACTTTTCTGTATGAGGCGGGTTCCAATACCCATAGATTACGAAGCGGCCGCGACTGAACAACGCGGCCGTTTGACGATTCACCTCAAACCATATCTCATGAAACGCCTTCGTCTGGCTATTACGGCTCTCGCTTTTGTCGCAGCTGCATCCCCCGCTTTCGCTCAGTCGGTCGATGGCAGCCGCAGCGGACTCGCCCGTCCAAACCTCATTTCCGCGAATCCGATCGGCCTGCTCTTCCAGTGGTACAACGCTGAATTCGAGCACGCAGTCGCCCCGACGGTCTCACTCGCTGTCGCCGCGTCGAGCTACGATTTCGACAACGCGAGATACGGATCAGTTGACGGAATCGTGCGCTACTATCCCGCTGCCCGCGCGGTCAAAGGCTTCTCGATCGGCGCCAGCGTCGGCTTCATCGACATCAACGAGGATCCCTGCGAATTCTGCTCCGACGACTCCGGCTCATCCGCTACGGTTGGCGTTCGTGCTGACTACGTCTGGATCATCGGGCGCGATCAGCATTTTTCCGCGCAGGCCGGCGTCGGTGCGAAGAGACTCTTCAACAACGACCTGGGGACTGAGGGCGTTCCGATTGGACGGTTGTCAATCGGTTGGGCCTGGTAGTCGCCAAAGGGTAGGCAAATGAAAAGGGGAGCCAACTGGCTCCCCTTTTCATTCCCGGTGTCATCGTATTTCACCCGCTCTGACCCTTTGATCGGCCAGCTAGGCCGAAAGCTCCAGCGGCTTCACATCCTCAACCGCCGGCGGCTTTACCAGAGCGATCTCCAGGACTTCGCTCAGCGTCTCCACCGGATGAAACGTGAGATCGTTCCGAACTTCCTCGGGCACATCCTCGATATCCGCTTCGTTCGCCTTCGGAATGATGATGTGCTTGATCCCGGCGCGGTGAGCGCCCAGCACCTTCTCCTTCAATCCGCCGATCGGCAACGCTCTGCCGCGCAGCGTGATCTCACCAGTCATCGCAACGTCACGCCTGACCTCGCGGTCAGACATTTCTGACACCAGCGCCGTCGCAATCGCGAGCCCGGCCGACGGACCATCCTTTGGAATCGCTCCCGCGGGCACGTGAATGTGCGCCTCGATTGCGCCCAGACGATCGTTCGGAATTCCGAGCTTCGCCGCATTGTTCGTCGCGTACGTGAACGCAGCACGCGCCGACTCCTTCATCACGTCACCGAGTTGTCCGGTGAGAATCAGCGACACCGCTCCACCAGGACCCGAGCTCTCGCTGTCGTTTGCCCGATTGCCATAGTACCTGCGGATCGACGCTTCGACGAACATGATGTCGCCGCCCATCGGCGTGTAATACATGCCGGTGGCGATTCCAACTTCATTCGCTTCCTGCGCGCGCTCCGGGTGCACCCTTGGACGTCCGAGCAGCTCACGAACCTCATCTGCCGTAATCTCCTCGTCCACGATCGCACCGGTTACTCCCATCGCCAACTTGCGCGCGATCTTCCGTGCGACTGCACCAAGCTGCCGCTCGAGCTGACGCACACCACTCTCGCGAGTGTAGTTCGATACAACGCTCATGACAGCGTCATCGGTGAAATGAACACCCTTGTCGCCGAGTCCCGACTCCTCGAGCTGCCGCGGAATCAGATATTTCTTCGCGATCTCGGCTTTCTCCTTCTCGGTGTAACCCGCAAAGTCGACGACTTCCATTCTGTCGAGCAGCGGTCCGGGAATGTTCTGCACGAAGTTTCCGGTCGCGATGAACAGCACTTCGCTCAAGTCGAACGGGATGCCGAGGTAGTGATCGGTGAAGGTGTCGTTCTGTGCCGGGTCGAGCACCTCGAGCAATGCGCTCGAAGGGTCGCCCTGGTATGACGTTCCAAGCTTGTCGACCTCGTCGAGAAGGAAGACAGGATTTTTCGTCCCCGCCTGCTTCATTCCCTGGATGATGCGTCCGGGCATCGCGCCGACGTACGTGCGACGGTGTCCGCGAATATCCGCTTCATCGCGTGCTCCACCGAGCGCGACTCGGACGTATTCGCGTCCAAGAGCGCGCGCGATCGACTTCGCGATCGACGTCTTACCAACTCCCGGCGGTCCGATGAAGATGAGGATCGGTCCCTTCGCCATTGCGCGTGACTTCGCTTCCTTCTGGTCGGTGATGGGACGGTCTTCATCCTTGCCGGCGTACAGCGATGGAGTTGCATCGTCGCTCTCCGGCCGAATATCGGAAACAAGCACTTCTCCTTCGCGCTCGACTTCCTGCGCCATCTGCTGCGCGCGAAGCTGACGCACCGCGAGGAACTCGAGCAC
>JBDTNA010000303.1:0-4393 GCA_039933985.1 Gemmatimonadales bacterium
TCAAGAAGGGTATTGAAGCCTTTCCCGCGCTCGGGCTTCATCACGAGATGCTGGCGGACGCTTACCTGATGAGCGGCCGGACGCGCGAAGCCATTCCTGAGCTCGAGACAGCAGTCCGCCTCGATCCGGAGCTGGCCCTGCGCAAGGGCTATCTCGCCTACGGCTACGGCGTGACGGGGCAGAAAGAAAAAGCTCGCGCAATAATCACCAACCTCGAGCAGCCGTCCGGTGGCCGCGGAAGGTCAGGCGTTGCGCTCGCGGTGGCGTATTCAGGTCTCGACGATCACGCCCGCGCTTTGTCGGCCCTGGAACAGGCCGTCGATCAACGCGACATCTCGCTCACGACCGCCTCGTCGCTGGTTCCGGACAAAATATGGGATCCCATACGATTCGATCCCCGGTTCATCGAGATTCTCCGGCGGATGAATCTTCTTCAGTACCAGCAGGCCCTCAGAGGAAAATGAGAGCGGGTGGTCGAAAGCTCGTGTTCAATGCGCGATCGACGCGATCCGCCGGCAAAGCAACAGGGCCTCGATGAAGCTCGACGGATCGGCAATGTTTCTGCCCGCAATATCGATTGCCGTACCGTGATCCGGCGACGTGCGCGGAAATGGGAGCCCGAGTGTCACGTTAACGGCGCTCCCGAATGACGCGACCTTGATTGCCGTCATGCCGACGTCGTGATACGGCGCGATCACCGCATCGAATTGTCCTCTGATCGCTTTCACAAAAACAGTGTCGGCCGGGAAAGGACCTTCGATCCCGGCCTTTTGAGCCGCCGGGCGAAGCAGCTGCTCGTCTTCATCTCCGAACCGGCCGCCGTCGCCAGCGTGGGGATTGAGCGCGCAGAGAGCGATCCGCGGGTTCGCGATGCCAAACCAATCACGCAAACCTTCGCGGGTTATTCGGGCCGCGTCCACGATTACATTCTCGGTCAGAGCATCGACAACCTCGCGTAGCGCGATGTGCGTCGTGGCGAGAACGACGCGAAGCGGGCTGGATCCGATTTCATTTTCGCGAACAGACGCGAGCATCATTGCGACTTTCGCCCCCGTCAGCTCTGCGAGCATTTCGGTGTGGCCAGGAAAGTCGTATCCGCCCGCGAGAAGCGCTGACTTGTCGATCGGAGCGGTGACGATCCCCTGCACCGCTCCACGCTTCGCGAGATCCACAGCGCGCTCGATCGCCTTTCCTGCAAGAGATCCGGCGAGAGCGGCGTCGCCATTCACCGTCCACTCGCCGACTTTCTGATCGACGTCGATGCCAGAGCCGGAAGGGCCGACGATTACCAAATCAGAGCGCCCGCCGACCCTTGAGTCAGCGAGCGCCTTTACGATTATCTCGGGGCCGATACCGCGGGGATCTCCCACGGTTACGGCAATGCGGGGTGTCACTCCAATCGAACCGAGACGTACGTCTGCTTGCGAAGCTCGTCGAGAAGCGCGCGAGTCGCTCGCTCGGCAACGAGCTGAGTGCGGATGCGATCCCTCACTTCCGCTTCGTCGAACTGGCCGGCTTCGCTGACAGTAACCAGCTGAACGACGGCCCACTTCGCCCCACCGCGCGGACTCGCAAGCTCGAACGGACCCGCAACTTCGCCCGCCTTCTTGCCGGCGATCGCGGTCGAATACGAAGCCGGAAGCGAATCGCGAACGAATGGCTGAAGAATTCCCTTCTCTTCTGCCGGATCGTGATGCTTCGCAACAAGCGAATCGAAAGCCGCACCAGCACGCATCTGCGCGGCAACCGTCTCGCCCTCGGCACGCGCGGCGGCGATATCCGCCGAATCAATCACCGGGCTGATCAGGATGTGACGTGCCTTTACCTCGGCCGCCTGCACGCGATCGACGCGAACGATATGAAATCCGAACGGGCTCTCGAAAACGCCACTCACCTGGCCGGGAGGCAGCGCAAACATCACGCGCTCGAACTCGGGCACCATCGCGCCGCGGCGATTCCATCCGAGGTCTCCACCCTGCGGCTTCGATGCTGGATCCATCGATTCACGCTTCGCAATCTGCTCGAAGTCGCCGCCCTTGCGAATCTCGACGAGAAGCGAATCGGCCTTCGCCCGCGCGCGCTTCTTCGCGTCAGCTGACGGCTTCGGAGCAACGACAACCTGTCTGAACGTCACCGTCGCAGGAGCGGTCTGAAGCTGAGCCTTGTTCTTGTCGAAAGCTTCCTGAATCTCAGCGTCGCTGACGTTGCGCCCGACGGAGGTCTTTCGAAGGAGCTCGAATGCACGCTGCTGCAGCGCTCTCCGATAGAACTGCTCGTACAGCGTTCTCTTGTATTCTTCCGGAGTTCCGAATCCGGCACTCTTGATCTCTGTCTTGAACTCGTCTTCAGTCTGGAACTGCTGGCGCACACGCTTCACCTGATCGTCGACGCTGCGGTTCACTTCATCAGGCGTGACCTCGACCTTCAGCAGTCGCGCCTTCTGAACCAGAATCTCTTCGTCGACGAGCGCACTGAGAGCCTCCTTTGCGAGGGCGGCCTGTCCTGCTGAGTCTGGTGGAAGCTGAAGTCCAGCAGCGCGCTGCTGGTTGATGGAGTTCATCACGTCGCTCCAGAGAATCACCTGATCCCCGACGACGGCGACCACGCGATCGACGGGAAGCGTCGCCGGCGCTGGAGCCGATGCGACACGCGGTGGCGTCTGCGCCGTCGCAACGACGGGCAGAGCCACAGCGATCGAGAGCAAAAATCCGCAGACCGAAGTCAGAATTCTTCCGCAGACCGAAGTCCGTAGTCCGTTGTTGTCCATCTTTGCTTTACACCTCAGGACCTTTGGTGATTCCTACTTCTTCTTGGTGGTGTCCTGATTCGGCACCGGAACTACCGAGCTTGGTTGCCCCGCCTTCGACGTCGAATCCGAAGCAAGACGAATCTTGGCCGCTGCGAGCAGCACCTGGTCCAGCGTCTCGGAATTGATCGTGTAGTCGTACTTGTCGCGAAGGACATTCTGCACCGGCTGCGTTACGTCGACGTACTGCGCCTGCTGCCCGAGAAGCTTGCCGATGTACTCTTCGACTCGCTGCGCGGCGAGCTTCGCGCGATCACCCTTTGACTTTGCCGCTGTCTCGAGGCTTTTCGGGTCGAGATTCAACGTCGTCCAGGCGTTGGTCAGTGCCGTGCTGAACATCTTGCGAACGTCAGCCAGCTGTGCCGGCTCCGGTCCGAGCTTCGCGCTGTCTGCCGAATGCAGAACCAGCTCATTGCGCACGAAGTTCTTCACGAACACTGGAAGCATCGAGTCGGGAGCCTGCTTCACTCTCTCGGCGATCTGGGCCTGCGGTGGGAACGTCTCCATCCATCTGGCCAGATCGGAAGCCGTGAACTTGCCGATGCTCGATGTCGCGAGAACCGTCTTGTCGTTGCGATGTCCATTCGGATATTCGACAACGGCGCGAATGGTCGTGGCCGTACCCGGCTTCACTTCGAGCTTGGACGCGCTCTCGAGTGCGGCGAGATAGGTGCTCTCGGCCGCCTGAAGACCGCCCTGCTGCATCGACTGAATGAACCTGTCCTTGATCGACGCAAAGGTCGGACGACGGATGATGTGATATCCGTAGACCGTCTGGATCACGGGTGAGATCTCGCCCGGCTTGAGCGCAGCCGTTGCCTGATCGAACTCCTTCACCATTGCTCCGCGCGGGAACACTCCCAGCGAACCGCCCTGCACTGCGGACTGCGGATCCTCGCTGTTCTTGCGCGCGAGCTCGGCGAAGTTCGCCGGTGTTACCTGGGCGCGAAGCGCGTCGATCTTTTTCTTGACCGCTGCCTTGCCGGCCGGCGTCGAGTCCTTCGTCGTAAGAAGAAGAATGTGATCGGCGGCGAGCATCGAGTTGTTGTTGTAACTGATCTCGGCCTGCGCGCTGTCCGGGGACTTCCACTGCTTCGAGATCTGGTCGTACCACTTCTTCGCCTTCACGTTGGCGAGAACAGACCACATCGCTTCGTCGACTTTCTTCGTGTCCTTGAGGGAGTCGCCGTTCACAGCGGCCTCACCAACGAGTTGATAATTGACCCACGCATCGGTGATCGCGTTCGCGACGTCCTTGCGCAGCGGAGCCTTGGAGCTGCCCATGAGGGTCGCAAGTCGCGTGACCGTGAGCTCCTGATCGGCTGCCTTCGCGACGACGTCGCTGTGCGCAGACATCGCTTCCTTGACGGAGTCGCAGCCAGTGATGACGAGCGCCGCGCCAAAGGCGGCAATTACGAATTTTTTCATGATTGAGTGATTCAGTGTGAGCCCGAGCGAGTGCTCAGGCGCGCAACGTCGCGAGAGCGCGAACCAGGCCGCCGAGCAACTCTGCTCCGCCGAGCCTGGTCAATTTGAGCGAAAGCGGATGTGCGCGCCGCACCTCCGCCTGGAACTGTACCTCGTGAA
>JBDTNA010000304.1:0-4374 GCA_039933985.1 Gemmatimonadales bacterium
GGAAGCGAGGAGCGTCGCAGAGCGCACGTTCTGCATGTCAGCTTCAGCCGCTTTGGGATTCGCAGGGTGGTTCAAACCTAATTCGGTAGTAGTCGCGGGCGCTGAAGCACAGCCCCCGAAGACGGCGTGGCATTCCGACGACCCGCGAGACGGATCGCGCACTGCGCAAGGGAAGCCGGAATGACCACCCAACCCCGTATATTGAGACGTGAACCCACGACACCTGTACGTACACGTACCGTTCTGCGCGAGACGCTGCTCGTACTGCGACTTCGCGATCGCCGTTCGTAAGGTCGTGCCCGTCGATGAGTACCTCACAGGTATCAGGAGGGAGCTCGACTCAAAGCTCGCGAAAGAGGGAAGGTTCACGCTCGACACCGTCTATCTCGGCGGCGGAACACCGTCCCGCCTCGGCCCAGATGGCATCGACAGTCTGCTGGCGACGATTCGCGGGTGGTTCGACCTGGCGCAAAATGCCGAAATCACCATCGAAGCCAACCCCGACGACGTCACGCTCGGCGCGGCAACGCGTTGGCACGAAGCAGGGGTCAACCGTGTTTCGCTTGGGATACAGAGCTTCGACGACTCCGTCCTCGCGTGGATGCATCGAACGCACGATGCATCGCAGGCCGGGTGCGCGGTGAAAACCCTACGGCAGGCGGGAATCGACAACGTATCAGTCGATCTGATCTTTGCTCTGCCCGAACAGCTGCACCGGTCCTGGCATGACGATCTGACGCGCGCGCTTGCCCTCGCTCCCGATCACATATCGCTCTACGGTCTGACCATCGAACACGCGACACCCATCGCCCGGTGGCAGGATCGCGGGACCGTAACCGCTGCGACCGAAGATGCATACGCCGAGGAATTTCTTCTCGCCGACTCGTTGGCCACGGCCGCCGGGTTCGTCCATTACGAAGTGTCGAACTTCGCACGTCCCGGACACGAATCACGCCACAACTCGGCCTACTGGTCCGGGGCCGAGTATCTCGGCATAGGACCTTCGGCGCATTCGTTCGACGGAGAAACTCGCTCCTGGAACGTTGCCCAGTATGCTGGATGGGTCGAGCGACTGGCGTCACGACAGCCCGTTCTAGAGCAATCTGAGCGTCTCAACGTTGCGAACGTTCAGGCCGAGCGTGTGTATCTCGGATTGCGTACGACGTCCGGCTTGACCGCGTCGGACGAAGACCTGAAGCGCGCGAGACAATGGACCGAAGCAGGATGGGCGAAAATCGACGACTCGACTGTAAGGCTCACCGCCGAGGGATGGCTGCGTCTGGACTCGCTCGCCGCCGGGTTGACAGGCGTTTGAAATCGTTACTACGTTTGCGCTTATGCCGTTTCCCGAGCTGACTGAGAGGGAGCGTAGGGTACTTGAGGCCGTCATCCTCTCGTACGTTGAGACCGCTCAGCCAGCGGGGTCAAACGCTATAGCCCGCCGGTTCGGGCTCGGCGTGTCCTCGGCCACCATTCGAAACACGATGAGCGACCTCGAAGAGAAGGGTCTGCTCTATCATCCGCACACGTCGGCGGGTCGCGTGCCCACCGATGTGGCGTACCGGATCTACGTGGATTCGATGCTTCCACTGCCGACGCTCAATCTGCGCGAGCAGGATCAGCTGAACGCGCAGATTTCTACCGGCGGAAATGCAGTCGATGCAATTCTTCGACGCGCCGCACAAAGTCTCGGCGTGATCACCCAGGAGCTCGGTGTCGCGCTTGGACCGCGTCTCGACAACAGCATTCTCGAGCGCCTCGATCTCGTCAAGCTTTCGTCCGAGCGAATTCTCGTTGCGCTCACGCTCACCGGCGGAGCGGTTCGCACGATCTTCGTCGAAGCACGCGGCGACATTGCTGACCTTGCGATTGTGGAAGTCACGCGCGTGCTCAACGAGCGAATCGCCGGGCTCACTCTTCGCGAGCTGCGCACGACGGTCGGCGATCGACTCCGTGATACGGGTCCGACGCGCGATGCGGCCGAGCTGCTGAATGTTTTCATCGAAGAAGGCGACCAGCTTTTCGAGAATGCGCTTCAGGGCGACGATACAGTTCTTCTCGGTCAGCCGTCGCTGCTCGCCGAGCAGCCGGAGTTCGCGACCGTCGACAACATGCGGAAGCTTGTCGCGCTGACAGAGACCCGCGAGCATCTCGCGGACCTGCTGAGACGGCGCAGTGACATGCCCGGTATTACAATCAGTATTGGCAACGAGCATCGCGATCCGAAGCTCGAGAATTTTACGATAGTCACCGCGCAGTACCGCTCGGGTGCAGTGACGGGAGTAATTGGCGTGATCGGTCCGACGCGAATGCCGTACGACAAGGTCATTTCGCTCGTGACGCACACGTCGCGTCTCCTTACAGACCTACTGGAGTAGCAAGACCAAGATGGCCGATTTCTATAACGTTCTTGGCGTCGCGCGCGGCGCATCGGACGACGACATAAAGAAGGCGTACCGCAAGCTCGCGATGACGAATCACCCCGATCGCAACAACGGGTCGCGCGAAGCCGAGGAGAAGTTCAAGGAGATCACGGAAGCGTACGATGTGCTTCGCGATCCCAGCAAGCGTTCGATGTACGATCGCTATGGCGAGGCAGGACTTCGCGGTGGCGCCGGTGGATTCCACCACGTCGATCTCGCGGAGGCACTCAACATCTTCATGCGCGACTTGGGCGGCATGGCCGGGTTCGGCGATTTGTTCGGCGGCTCGGGACAGCAAGGTGGTGGTGGTCCGCGAACCGGATCTGACATCCGGATCACGCTCCCGCTGCGGCTCAGTGAAGTCGAGACAGGCATCGAGAGGAATGTCGCCGTCAAGCTTTTGACGAGCTGCGACAAATGCCAGGGAAGTGGCGCGGAGCCCGGAACGAGCGCGAATCGCTGCACCACGTGCGCGGGTGCGGGTGAGGTTCGCCGGGCGCAGAAATCGTTCTTCGGTCAAGTGATCAGCGTCGCGCCGTGTCCGACATGCGCGGGTGAGGGCACGATCATTATCTCGCCGTGCAGAAAATGTCGCGGTGAAGGACGGCTGCGCCAGGAAGAGAATGTCGTCGTGAAGGTTCCGCCGGGTGTTGCGACCGGCCAGTACATGACGATGCGCGGCGTCGGAAATGTTGGTCCGCGGGGCGGTGGACGTGGCGACATCCTCGTCGTGTTCGAGGTCGAGGAGGATCCGCGCTTCGAACGGGATGGCGAGGATCTCTATTGCGAAGTTCTGGTCACATATCCTCAGCTCGTCTACGGTGCCGATGTCGATGTGCCGACGGTGAGCGCGAGCGTTACGCTCCACGTTCCACCGCGCACCGAAAGCGGACAGGTATTTCACCTGCGCGGCCGCGGATTGCCGCGAGTGAATGCCACCGGCGTAGGCGATCTTCATGTCCGTCTCCAACTCTTCACGCCCGAAGAGCTCACCGCCGAAGAGGAGACGCTGATCAAGCGCCTCGGTGAGATTCAGGTTGCGCCCATCCAGCGTCGTCCCAAAGGATTCTGGTCGAAGGTCAAAGAATCGCTCGGCGCCTGATCCCGTGTGCGGCGAGTCGTCGCCTGGAATGACTGAAAAACTTTCGGAGCGAGATGATCGGCCGTGGCTTGCGGTACGGGTCGAGTCATCGGGCGACAGCCAGCACATCGTGAACGCACTCTTCGAGGCAGGCTCGCTTGGCGTTCACGAAGACGGCGCAGCGATCGTGACGCATTTTCCACCAGGAACCGATCCTGGTTTGATCGAAGCGGCGATTCACGCCGCCGATCCGACTGCAAGTGTCACGACAGGCGATGCACCGAAGGCCGACTGGAGCGAATGGCGCGCATCGGTTCGGTCGCATACGCTCGGACGGATTACGATTTCTCCGCCGTGGCTCGCCGGCGAGTATGGTGACAGGCTCGAGGTCATCATCGATCCGGCGATGGCATTCGGAACCGGTGAGCACGCGACGACGCGCGGCGTCGTACGCCTGATGCAGCAGCTTCCGGCAATACCTGACGTTGTCGCGGACCTGGGCTCCGGCAGCGCTGTCCTTGCGATCTGCGCCGCGAAGCTCGGCGCAAAGAGAATTGCAGCAATCGAGCTCGATCACGACGCGATTGGAAACGCCGAAGAGATGCGGGATTGCTGCTTCCACTGGTCGCCCCTGTCGGTCTTGTGCTCGCGAACATCATATCTTCGATTCTCCTCGAGCTTCTGCCGGCGATTCACTCCGCGCTGCTTCCGGGCGGGCATGCGATTCTTTCCGGCATTCTTGTTGAAGAGCGGGCCACAATGGTCGACGCGATCCAGCGCGACTCGTGGGGAATCGTCTCCGAAGACACGGAGGAAGGTTGGTGGAGCGTTCTGATCGAGCGCCATCGGTAGTCTTTTTCGCGTCTGAAT
>JBDTNA010000305.1:0-4362 GCA_039933985.1 Gemmatimonadales bacterium
TCCATCAATTCGATCTCGCGTTCAGCTCCCGCTGCCCCCACTTCACGGAATCCGGCGGAGATCACGATCAGGCCTGAGATGCCATTGACCCCGCACTCGTCGGCAACCTCGTTGACCTGTTCCTTCGGAACGCACACGATGGCGCAGTCAACCGGGGTCGGAAGGGATATCAGATTGGGCCACGCATGCATCGAATGAACGGTCGTTGCGCGAGGGTTGACCGGATATACCGGGCCCTGGAATCCGTGATCGACGAGATTTGCCACAATCTGGTGGCCGATCGTGTTGGCCTGGCGCGATGCGCCCACTACCGCAATTCCTCGCGGCTTGAGCAGCGCATCGAGTGGCCGCGACCCGAACCGCGACGCCTCAGTGATCATGAGCCGGCTCGGCAGCCATCGCGTCAGCCCTGGTCACTTGGACTGTGCCGTCAGGATGATTTGGAGGAGAGTAAATCGTATAGAGACGAAGCGGGAACGTGGACGACCGGTTGACGACGTTGTGCCGTGTCCCCGCAGGAACGATCACCGCATCGCCGTCTCCGGCGAGCGTCTCCTCGGCCGCCTCGAATACGAACTTCGCGTCGCCCTCTTCGATGCGAAAAAACTGATCGGTGTTCGGGTGTACTTCCTCCCCGATTTCGTCGCCAGGCTGGAGGCACATTACGACGAGCTGGCTGTGCCGGCCCGTGAAAAGAACCTGCCTGAAGAACGAATTATTGAGCGTCGCGCTCTCGATCGATCCTGCGTACCCTTTCATTGTCGCTCCCCGATGCGCGGGTTTGCATCTGCGGAGAACAATAGGTGGGCGAAGAACTGTTCACAGTCGGGATTTCAGACGATTTTGTGAGGGAAAACCTGATATGGTGCGCGGCATTACCCGCGCACCGTTCATCGGCTAGTCGTTGAAATCGCCGCAGGCGACAATCGTTCCGAGATTCGTTGGCGAAGCGTGAATGTTGATGATGTAGTTCTTTGCTTCGTTGAGCTTCACGCTGAGATGGGCCATCGCGGTCGCCGTGCCGTCCGAGCCTACAACCAGTGGCGGATAGGCAGCAACGTCGCCGACAATCGGCGGGCCCGACTCCGCGCATTTTCCATCGTGAATGTGCCAGGGATACGTCGAGCCCGGTTTTCCGCCGGTGATCGACACAGTCACGTGAGTCTCGTCGTCTGCCGTCGTTCCCGTCGCCGTTCCGCCGACACCCGAGCCAGCAACTGCGCTCAATGTTCCCTTCCAGCCTTCAGCAACGCCCGGCTTCTGGATGTCTACGTCTGTTCGCCCTGTTTTCGGGTCTGTTTCCACCTTCAAGGTCTTGCTGCATGCGGCCGTGAGGAGGAAGGCGACCGCGAGGGTAGCAATGCGCATGGTTCACTCTCCATTCTGTGAGGGACTGGATGGATCTGTTGCACATAGCGCACAACAGAGGGCCGTTCAGGGCCGATCGATTCGCATCACATCAGTGAAGGCTTCTGAACGGATCCCTGGTCGGAACGAATTCCACCGGCACCTCGGCGATAAACGTCTTCAGCCACTTCGTCACTTCATCCATCCCCGCCTGCTCCGATGAAATGTGGCCGAGCACAATCAGTCCTTTGAGCTTCCCTGCGCCGATTGCGTCTGTCGCATATTCGATCGTCTCCCATTCGTGATCTTCGCCGATTGCGAGAACATCGATACCGCCGAGCTGATACGCATGTCGATTGGTGGCGAATCCGGGAAATCCCTGCGTGAGGGCGACCCTCGACACGCGAGCTTTCGGATCGCCAACTATGCGAACAGCTGAAGAGTTGAGTCGCTTCCCCATCGTTTCGGCGAGATCCTCAAGCGAAGTCGGCTTCACCTGAAACAGCGTTGCGGTATCGCCGCGCGGGTTTGCTTCCCAACCGAGCGCGTGGACGATGCCCGTCGTGATCATGTCGGGCTTCATCGTGTGCGGCAGATCGTGGAATCGCCAAACGACCAAGCCATGATCGGCGATGAACTTCTTCTTCGCGGCGACGACCGGATCGTTCTCCTGTTCGAGCGCAGTTAACTCATCGCGATGGCTGTAGAAGGTCGGCTCGTGCGTGATGATGAGATTGTGGCCTTTGGCTGCTGCACGCTGAAGAATGTCGAGCGTGGCCATCATCGTCACCGCAATTCCGCGGACTGGGGTATTCGGGTCGCCGGCCTTGAACGTGTCGACGGTGGCATTTGGAAGCGCAACTCCGGTGTGCTCGACAATTCGCGCGATGACCTGAGATGCGGTCGGAGTCGCCGTCTGCGCGGTAGCCGATGCGAATGCCAGCATCGAGGCCGGGATGCATCGCCATACTATAGATAGGCTCGTCATGCGGCCGAATATACTCGGGACTGAGTGCTCCGGATCGCTGCTTGTGTCGTCGGGCTCGGTGATCTTTTCGACGATACCGCGGAGCGAGGGCGCTTGCCCGCACGATTCTCTCAGCCCTTAAGACGCCCGAGTGAGCATATCGGCGAAAAGATCACCGAGCCCGACGACCAAAGAAGCGATAGTCAGTCGTTGAGGATGAACGTCACCTTTAACAGCACGCGGTACTCGACGACCTTCCCTTTCGCGATTACGACCTGCTGACTCTTGATCCATGCGCCGCTCAGATTCTTCAGCGTCTTGTCGGCGCGGGCAATTCCCGAGTTGATCGCATCCTCGAAACTCTTCTTCGACGACGATTGGATCTCCGTAATTTTTGCGACTGACATTGTTCACCTCACGTGGTTTTGCTGCAGAGAAAAATGGCTACCGTCTTGAGATAGTCCTCGCTATTGGCCAGCGCAAGGACCAGGATCGCATCACACAGAACGCGTCCTATCGTGAGAAGACGGCACCGTGCGGGACGCCAGGCACCTCGCCAAGTCCTTCGACCGCGACGCGATTGAGATCGAGCGTCGGGAGTTTTGAGTAACGAGAGAGAGCACCGGTCGATTTGTCGAAGCGAAGCAGGTAGAGATTCGTGCCGCGACGCGACCCGTTGTTGACGACAAGAAACTGACCAGAAGCGTCTGCTGCAAGCCAGTGCGGCTTGCTCCCTTCACCGAGATCGATGCGTGATACTTCGCGCGGAGATGTGGGGTCGGAGACATCGAGCGCAACGACCATGTGAACTTCGGGAACTGTCTGAATCCAGTACTTCCCGATGAGTACCGGGACAGCGCAATTTTGCCCCGGAAATGAATAGACGGGCGTGACATGGGGAGTGTCAGTTTCGATCCCGGTCAACGTGTAGAGACCGCAGGTGAACGTGGCGAGCATGATCGTCTTTCCATCTGCGAGCAAACGCGGCTCGCCTGGAAAAAGATGATGCGGCATGGTGTCAGACGCCTGAGCTCCGTGAGCATGTGCCGCCGGTATGCGAAGAGTCTGAAGCAGCTTTAAATCTGAAAGACGCCAGACCTGAAGCCCGACGCCGGTATCTTCGATCATGCTCGTCGTCGTTGACACCGCGCGATCGAGCGCCGGAATGATTTCGAGACTGTAGGGAGTGATCTCCTTATCGTCAATTCCTGCCGTCTTCGCCTCCGCATACCGCACGATCGTTCCATCCGCGCGAACCTCGGCCAGACCTCCCGGGGGAGTATTGAATTTCGACGATTGAAACTGATACGTGACGAGGCGATTGCCCGACGGAAGGCGCACGTATGAATGCGGCCAGCCAAATGGACCGGCCGTTGTGAACGACGTCTGCAGGCGTGGCTTCGAGGGATCGGTCAAATTGAAAATGAATGTTCTGCCGAGTCCAAAATCATCGGCAAAGAGAAGTCCGTCGGATTGGAGAGAATGCTCACTGTGATGCGTACCGCTGCTTCCTTCACCGGCCGGTATCGTCCTGACGACTTTGCCGAAGGTCGGAGAGCTCTCTCGCAAATCGATCTGCGCCAGAAACGCACCGGGGCGCGCGGTATCCCCGGAAGCTGCCCACGTATACAGCCACTCCGGGGATCGAGATTGACTGACTTTCGGCGCGAGGCTTGTGTGCGTGCACGCAAGTGTCAGCGTTGCCGCCGCGAGAACCGTCCGGAAATTCAGCAACCGATACTTCGATTCATCCGACATTCTGTTTCTCCCAGACGAGGACACGTTACAGATTCTCAATCTCTAAGCAGGCGGGCGGGCAGCGACGGAGAATTCTACCGTGTATCGCAGCTCCGTAAACCGCTTCAAGAGATCGTTCGGATCCAGACCTTCGCGCTCTTTCCCGGAAAGGTCGGCGAGAATCTCACCCTTGTGCATCATGATCGTGCGATCACCCTGCTCGAGCGCCTGATCCATGCTGTGTGTCACCATCATCGTCGTGAGCTTGTGCTCTCGAACAACCGTGTCCATGATGCCAATGATCTGCTCGG
>JBDTNA010000306.1:0-4354 GCA_039933985.1 Gemmatimonadales bacterium
ACGGCAGCGCTGCGATCACGCTCTGGATTCCCTTCGGTGAGATGATGCGGCCGGTGAAGAGAAGAACGCGATCGCGGCTCCAGTTAACCGAGCGCAGCTTCTCCTCCACGTCGGCGTCTGGCGATTTACCATCATAGCGGGCGTTGTCGGCCATCAGCGACCTTAGCCTGTCTTTCTCGAGCGACCCCGAAACCGAGTCTCGCATTGACTGCGACTGTTCCGCGGTCTTGCCGCGCGGGGCGCCGGTGAGCGAGCTCTCCATGAGAGCGATGTTCTCAACGCGCAGTTCACGAGCGATGGGTTCGAACTGCGATGCATCCACGCCGAGGTGCAGCTCAGTGAACTTCGACTCGATCTCAGGAAGTTCGCTGAAAACATGGATCACTCGCTCGCGCATCTCGGCCCCGATGACGAATACCCGCTTCGCGTCTCTCATTGCCGAGGATGCGTAACGCCTGAAGCGCTCGTCCTTTTTCACCGCGTACTCGATGCCGCTGCCGTGCGGCATTATCACGTACGGGACGCCGGTCTCGCGGCTCACGCGTTGCGCAACGACAGGCATCAGCACCGCATGATTGGCGTGCATGGCGGAGATGTCGTGATTTTTCACGATGTGTAACACCACCTCGACGTTGCGTGCGATGTAAAGCTCGATCTCTTCGTCAGGGAGCTCCACCATCGGCACCACGTGATCGTACTCCTCGTACGTATCCCTGACGAACACGGGGAGCGTCTCTCCAATCTCCGGCTGGTGAAGAATGCATTTACCGGGATAGCGCGTGTCGCGCTGGAGCGTGGTCTCGACGTCTCCAGACAGCCGGTGCCGGTAGGCTTCGGCTATCGCATCGTAACGGTCAGGATGATTCTCCTGGCAAACGAGGTGCACGGTTTCGCCACTACGTGCGAGAGCGGTGACGATCGAGCGTGTCCAGAGATTGCTGCCGGATCCCTCGAGGAGCCAGCCGTGCAGCAGACAGATCATTATGACTCGACGAATTGCTCAGGCTTGTGAAGTTACCGTGGCTTCGCATTACCTGCAGCCTTCACAGGCCGCTAACCTGAGCGTCTATGTCAGAGGGGTATACGGATTAATCCGATGATCTGGATCATCCGGATCATTCTCTTGACGTCAAAGATCATGTCCCATGCGCTGCATTGCCGGCTCTTCGCCTTTGTGATGTCATAGACACTGAGGTTCGCAGACCGATCCAGTCTCTTCGAATTGGTTCCCTGGCCACTCCCCGCCCCACGGTTATATTGCGTCAGACAACGGTTCATTGGGCAACTCTGAGAGTGACTTTTCAGCTCACCCTCCATTTTTCTGGCGTTTCAGAGTGGCGCGCTTCGTGAAGATGATGATCTGGTGGTGGTGAGCCTACCTGCCTCCAACAGCCCCCAGGGTCTCACTTCCGAGACGACCGGACTGACACGACGCGAAATAACGGCTTTCGCGCCGACACCCTCTCCAAGGACATCCCTCTCATGCGTCAACTCGTTTTCCGCTGCACTCCTGTCGTCGCACTTCTCTTCGTTGCTGCCTGCACCAGCGAATCACCCACTTCGACAGTCGCGGCCGATGTTCGCACGCCGGCGATGACTGTTTCCGCCGAAGACGCGGGTACGTACCTCGTTCGATTCAAGGGCAATGGTGTGCCTGATGGGTTTAACGCGCAGATCGCCGCACTCGGTGGACAAGTGATCTTTGCACACCGTGTTGGAGTAGCAGCAGTCGCCGGCCTCAGCGCTACTGCCGCCGATCAGCTTGCCGCTGCGTCTTCGATCGCTGGAGTCGATCCCGACTATGTCACGGTGCTCGACAATCCCGGTTCGATGTCTGTGGAATCCGAATCAGCTCCCCAGTCGCCCGCGGCGCCCGCAACGGCCCTGCGCTTCTCGCGTCAGTGGAACATGAAGACGATCCAGGCCGATGTCGCGTGGGCTGCGGGAAAAATCGGAAGCGATGCAGTAAAGGTCGGCATCATCGACACCGGCATCGACTACCTGCACCCTGATCTCGTTGGTCGCGTCGATTTGACGTTGTCGCGCTCATTCCTCTCGGACGCGGAAAACGCGCGGGTCACCAATACTTTCGGAGCGGGCACGCCACTGTGGGTCGATCTGTATTACCACGGCTCGCACGTTGCCGCGACGGTCGCGAGCAACGCCTACATCTATGCGGGTGTCACATCCATGACGAAGCTCGTTGCACTCCGCGTGTGCACACCCGGTACGTCACCGGCGTTTCGGGCGAGCTGTCCAACCAGCGCCGTGCTCAGTGCAATTCTTTATGCGACGGACAACAACATCCCGATCGTCAACATGAGCCTGGGCGGCGCCTTCAACCGTCGTGACGCAAGTGCGCGCGGTGGATTCGGACCGTCGTTCATTGCGACGATCAACCAGATCATGAGCTACGCGAACCGCAACGGCACGACTGTGGTTGTGTCGGCCGGCAACAGCGCTGCCGATCTCGATCACGACGGCAACGGCTTCACGGCTTACTGCAGTGCATCAAACGTGCTCTGCGCATCAGCCACCGGGCCCACCGGCGCGGCGGGCCTGAACGGACCGTGGGCAAACATCGACGCATTTGCGGGCTACAGCAACTACGGCAGGTCGGCGATCAGCGTCGCTGCACCTGGTGGAAATGCCGTCGCCGTAACAGCGGCATGCTCGGGCTTCACGGTCGTGACGGCGCTGCTCGTGTGCCGCAATCGGTTCTTCATTTCGCCGACGAACTTCTCAGCGTTTTCGGTGGGGATCAGCGGCACGAGCATGGCCTCGCCGCACGTTGCCGGTGTCGCAGCACTCATAGCCGCCAACGGTATTCTGCAGCCAGCGCAGATTCGTGCGATCATTCAGAAGTCGGCCGACGATCTCGGTCAGCCGGGTGTCGATCCATTCTACGGATCAGGACGAGTTAACGCTGCACGCGCAGCGGGCGCAATCTGATCTGATCGACGAGTGGAACATGAAAGGGGGAGGCCGTGACGGCCTCCCTTTTTTATTCGAACGCAGGTAATCCAGTCGTGGCGGAGAGGCATTATGGGATTCGATGGCACGAATAATTGCAGCAATCTTGACGAAATTTGGCGCGCACCGGTGATCAGATCGATCAGAGGCATTTCCCAATCTGCAGGGAGGCGGAGCTGTTGGCTATTATTCCCGAATGATCGTTGAATCAGACGCTCTCCCCAACTGATGGGAGTCGAACAGCCGCTGTCGATCCTTGTAATGGACAAGAGGGTCCCCGCCCTCGCAGGCACCAAACCAACGATCGGAAGGGTGCTCGAGGAGCTCGGCCACAACATCACCTATGCTGAGGATTATCCGGTCGAATTCCTGGGCAAGGATGTCATCATCGAGTTCGGGAATCCCGGATACTTCCCGCGGCTAAGAAAAGAGTTGCTGCGCACGCCGCGCGAAAAACGGCCATTGGTCGCGGTGCTTTATGCGGAGCCGCTGCCGGCGCCGCGCGCATCGGGCTTGCCTCGGTGGTCATCGCTCAATCTCGTGGAGATAGGGAAGATTCTTCTGCGCGACTGGCGCGCGACGGATATCTACACGAACGCGTACAACCTCCGAAAGTTCATCGGCGAAGGGTCGATCGACATGCTTTTCGTAACGGGGCGAGAGCAGGAGGAGTGGGCTAACGAGCAGGGATACGAGAACTGGATGTATCAGTACGGATATCATCCATCGCATGGGCGGCTGCTCGGTCTCTCGCGTAATGTAGACGTTCTGTTTCTTGGAGAGACTCGTCCGGGGCGGCGGCGGACGTTGCTGGATCGGCTGCGTCGCGATGGTGTCGAGGTTACGGTGCGTGGCAGCTGGCATCCGTCGCAGCAAGCTTTGTGGGGAGAAGATCGTGTGCGGTTTCTCAATCGGACGAAGATTCTTATCCACCTTCAGAGATACCCGGGAAAGACGGCGCACAAGCGATTCGTCCTCGCGCTCGCGAACGGAGCAATGGTTGTTTCAGAGCCAGCTTATCTACCCGAGCCGTTGGTACCGGGAGTGCACTATGCCGAAGCGCCGATCGAAAAGATGCCGGAGCTCATTCGGTACTATCTGAACAACGAAGCTGAGCGGGAAAAGATCGCGTTGGCGGGGCACAAACTGATTACTGAAGAGGATACGTTCGAGAGGTCGATCAGAGGTGTCGTCGATAGGATCCGTGAGAGACTAGCCGCCCAGGGCAGGCCTGTGTTGCAGGGCAAGAATCCCTAAGGTCAACCCCCCAAATACAAACGATCGTCACGGATTGGACGGATCTTCACGGATAAGATCAAAAACTCTTTGTTTTTCAATCCGTGTGAATCCGTTCAATCCGTGACGATCGTTTGTTGTTGGG
>JBDTNA010000307.1:0-4346 GCA_039933985.1 Gemmatimonadales bacterium
CCATACTTCACTGAGTTATCGAGGAGATTGAGCAGCATTTGCCCAAACGCCGCAGGGTCAACGAATGCGTGGGCCGTTGTGTCGAGCTCCTCCGTGATCGTAACGTCGCGAGCGTTTGCCAGCGGCTCAAATCCGGAGATCACCTCGAGCACCAGCGGCGCGAGCGCTACCTGAAGAGGTGAGAGACTGACAACGGGCCGTTCGGCGCGCGAAAAAGTCAGCGTGTTGTCGACAAGCTGCATGAGCCTGCGCGCTTCACGCACGATCACTGAAGCCGCGGTCGCTCTCTCCGCATCCGATCGTGTTCGATTGAGCGTGAGAGTTTCACCGAACAGCAGGATCTGCGAGAGCGGCGTCCTCAGCTCGTGTGACACGCTCGCGCTGAACTCCAGTCGCAACCGGGAAAGCTCGTGTTCGCGCTGAAGATTTCGCACGACAAGAGCCGTGAGCAAACCAGTTAGCAGAAGGAGTCCGACCCACACCGGTACGCGCGACGCCGGAACGAGTCCGCCCTGAAGTCTCTGCGTTGCATCGGAGCGGAGCCCGATGCGCACACGCATTCCACCGCCAAAAATGCCGAGTGAAGCGGTGTCGGATCGGAGCGTTGGGTTCCAGCTCTTCGAGCGATAAATTTCGGCTCCGCCGGGTGTCGTAACCGTTGCGGCGAGAAGTGAATCGTTCGGAATGCCTCTCGTGATGGCATACGGAAGAATCTTCGGATTGCGCCACAGGTGCGCGAAGGTCTGGTCGGCGAAACGGGTTGGCGATGTCACGAACCCCAGTGCGCCGACATTTTTGCCATTCGAGTCGCGCTGCGGCGTGAGTCCGATTAGTCGCGTCGCCGCGCCTTCGCCTTCGAAGGAAAGCGCGAACAGCGGGAGCTGCCGCGTCACGAGACGACTCAATGCATCCTTGAGCCATCGCGTGTCATCGGTGATGGCGGGCGCTTCAGCTGCCGGCGTGTACGACCCGACCTTGGCGGATGCCCAGCCCGGCTCGGGTCCGCTGGCCAGAAACGGTGCCGCCGCCTCGCGCTCGAGCGATCCACTGCGTGCGTCGAACCTGAAGTAGTAGTCTGCGGGAATATCGATGGCGCAATCGCATTGGTGCAGATACTTCGCGCCGGATATCAACGTCGCGAGTGGCGCGATGGGCTCGCTTGCGCCGAGCCGGTCGCCCGGGAATCCGCGGAACAGAGTGGACAGGCTGGCGGCAAGTGAGCTTTCGCCGGCGCGGGCAGTGCTCCACGATGCATACGCGGCGTAATCCTGGAGACCGCGCTCCGCGATCTCGCGGCGGGATCGCCCCGTATTCCACGCTTCGTAGACCAGCAGCCCGGCGATCGCGAATACGACGAGCAACAGGCCCACGAGCGCAGGCATTCCAGTTCCACCGGGAGATCGCCTCATCACGAAATATTACAACTCGGCACGTGAAATCACTAAGCCGCCGGCAGTCTCGCGCTCAAAGCGCTCTCACCGTTCTGCCTTTCGGCTCTCGTCCGGGCAGCATTGGTGCGACCGTAAGTGAAGTAGATGATCATTCCGAGCACCAGCCAGATGATGAGACGCTCCCACGTCGTTGCCGGCAGGGCGGCCATCTGAACCAGGCAGAACAGGGCGCCGATAATCGGAACGTAGGGAAGTCCTGGCGTGCGGAAAGGTCGCGGAATCTCGGGGTTGGTGCGCCTTAGGATGAGAATACCAATACAAACGAGCACGAAAGCGAGCAGCGTTCCCATGCTCACCAGCACGCTCAGGACTCGAATAGGCAGCACACCGGCCGCAATTGCGACGAGCGAACCTGTGAGAACGGTGCTGACATGCGGTGTGCGAAACGAAGGGTGCACCTTTTGAAACAGCATTGGCATCAATCCGTCTCGGCTCATCGAGTAGAAGATTCGCGTCTGCCCGAGCAGTGTCACCAGCATCGTGCTGAACAGACCGAACAGGGCGCTCACTTTCAGAACGGGACTGAACCATTTGAGACCAGTCGCATCGATTCCAACCGCGAGTGGATCCGCGACGTTGAGGCGCTGATAGGGAACGATGCCGAGGAGAACGATCGCGACTGCGATGTAGATCACCGTGCAGATCGCGAGTGAAGCGAGAATTCCGATGGGCATGTCGCGTTGCGGATTCTTTGCTTCCTGCGCCGCAGTAGACACAGCGTCGAACCCGATGTACGCAAAGAACATCACACCGGCGCCGCGTAAAATGCCGCTCCATCCAAAATGTCCGAATTTCCCTGTGTTCGCAGGGATAAACGGCGTGAGGTTGTCGCGATTGATGTATGCCGCGCCAGCAATGACGAAGATGACCAGGACCATCGTCTTGATGATGACCAGCACGGTATTGGTGTTCGCTGATTGACGGATGCCGATCACGAGCAGCGCCGCGACGAACACGACGATAAGCGCCGCAGGAAGGTTGAAGACTCCGTGCGCGATTACTCCACCGGCGATGGCGACATTCTCTCCTGGCGCCGCAGTTAGCGCGGGAGGGAGGTGAATGCCGAAGTCAGCAATCAGGCTCAGGAAGTATCCCGACCACCCGACAGCCACTGTCGCCGTGCTCAACGCGTATTCGAGCACGAGGTCCCAGCCGATGATCCATGCCATCAGCTCGCCCATCGTCGCGTAGGCGTACGTGTAGGCACTGCCTGCGACGGGTATCATCGCCGCGAATTCCGCGTAGCAGAGTCCCGCGAAGGCGCACGCGAGTCCGGCGATGATCATCGAGATCACAAGCGCCGGACCGGCATTCTGAGACGCCGCGGTTCCCGTCAGCACGAATATACCCGTGCCGATGATGGACCCGATGCCGAGCGTTGTGAGATTCAGCGGCCCGAGTGCGCGCCGCAGCGTGCTGCTCTCCGATTCCGTCTGGAGATCCGCGATTGATTTTTTGTGGAATATGCTCATGGAAACACGATGTCATCGCTTCGTGTTGCAGAGCCATACTCTCGGTGTCAGAGGATTGTCAGAGCAATCGACTGGGGACTGGGGATTACGGACTAGATCAAAAGCTTTGACACACCGAATACACCGAATGGCACCGAGTACACCGAAAACTACGAGGCCTTGTCGCGCGTTTCACGCTACCATCGTTCGGCTTTTCTTTTTTTGTAAAAAACAAAATGGTAACTCTGATGATGGATGCGCTGGCTCGCACCACAATACTCACCAGGCTGTTCTCGGTGTATTCGGTGCAATTCGGTGTATTCGGTGTGTCAAAGCTCTTGACTTAGTCCGTAGTCCTATGGCCGGGGCGGCTTGATCGTCGTCAGGTTTTCCGGCCCGTGCGGTGCATTCGGTTTCACCCGCACGCTCTTCGCCGGAATGCCGACATTGACGTGATACGGCCGCACATCCTTCGTCGCCACCGCGACAGCACCAACCATTCCCTCAGTATTCACGTGCACGCCGGCAAGAACCGTCGCGTGATACGTGATCCGCACTCCTTCATCGAGGCGCGTTACCGCATTCGTGACGTCCTTCTGATCGACGATACTGTGCGTGTGACTGTAGATGTTCGCGAAGTCGCTGATCGACACGCGATCGCCGATCACCAGCCCGCCCCGATCGTCGAGCAGCACGTAGCGATGAACCACGACATCGTCGCCGACTTCCATGTTGTAGCCGAACGAGAACTCGACGAACTGGAACGCCTTGAAGTTGCTGCCGCACCGCTTGAAAATGTGCGGAGCCAGAATGCGCCGAAGCTTCACGCCAACATCGACATTCTGTCCGCCAAGCGGCGACCGGTCGAACGAATACCACAGCCAGAGCAGCGGCTTGACCCGCTGGAACTTTTCCTGATCGCAGTCTGCGTAGTACTCGGGCTCGAGCGTGATGTTGCGCGGATCCATTGCCGAGAGCGCCAGTCGCGTCGCCATCGGCAGCTGCTCGTCCTGCACCGCTTTTTCCCAGCTGTCGGAGTACTCGGGGTATATGATGCCGCACAAAATACGTCTGCACAGGTAGTTCTTGTCCGTCGACTCGTCGTTGAGCGCATCGTCGATACTCTGAAGCCACGCATCTGCGAGCGGCGCCATCGGAAGTTCGGGTAACTTTTGCAACGGAAGAATTGGCATCGTCGTCTGGGTTGTGCCTCAAGTGCCTGCGCGTGATGCGCGTGCCCTCACAAGCGCGCGCTCGCGCTCGATTCTCTGCAGGAGCTGCTCCCATATCACGCTCTGGAGCCCTTGAAACGTAACAGTTAGCGGATGGTCGACGTCCACTCCTTCAGGATAGACGTACACCGCGCTTTGCGTCTCACGCTGTCGAAGTCGCTGCTCGCCGAATCCGGTGCTCAACGGAATCACATCGAGCGGCCTGAAGTCCT
>JBDTNA010000308.1:0-4341 GCA_039933985.1 Gemmatimonadales bacterium
TTGCTTCGAGTCGGAGATTGCGGGGTATACTCGGGGAACAAGACGCAACACGAAATCCAATCGACGGTAATCCGATGCCACGAACAGCCCGCGAACGAACGTCCCCGATCCTCGAGCGCAACATCCGAGCGCTGGCAGGTCTGGCGGAAGAGCAGCAGAAGGCAGTATCGCTGGAAGACCGCATCGCGATGGGCATATCGCGATTCGCCGGGAGCATGCGCTTCGTTTACCTCCATGCAATCGTATTCGGATTATGGGCGGCAGCCGATCTCGGCTTCATTCCGGGAATTCGCGGGTTCGATCATGACCTTATCGGCCTGAACACTGTCGCGACGATCGAAGCGATCTTCCTGGCGACGTTCGTGCTGATTGCGCAAAACCGCATGAGCGCCAGCGCCGAGACACGAAATCATCTCGACGTCCAGGTGAGTCTCCTCACCGAGCACGAAACGACTCACATCTTGAGACTGGTAGCCGCGATTGGTGAGAAAATGGGAGTTGCCGACGTCACGGACCCGGAGATAGAGCAGCTCATCCGGAGGGTCGAGCCGCAGGAGATGATCGACCAGATCGATTCGGTCATCGCGGACATGTAAAAAATCGCCACGATTGTAGCGCCGCTCGTAGTCTGCAGACGAAAAAAGCTGCACAAGTATCGACGTGACACCCCCGGAAACACGCCCGGGTTGCCGGAGTGCGACGTACGCTTTAAGATTACTCTCTACTATGATCAGTCTTTCAGCGGTTTCGCATCGCACCCATCGCCACCACAGCCTGACGGGCTGGGGTTGGAAGAGCGTGCATACATAACCGCTGATTCCTGCCCCGCGCGCTAACGCGCGCTCCAGCCCGTCCATTCCGGACGGGCTTTTTTTTATCCCAATTCCCATGCTCCGAATCGCATTACCCAACAAAGGCCGACTATCCGAAGATGCCCGCGACCTTTTCAACCAGGCGGGACTCAACGTGCTCGTGCGCGGCGACCGCGCGCTCACCGCGTCACTCGGCGGCGAGTTCGAGGCGATCTTCGTTCGCGCACAGGATGTCCCGGAGTTCGTCGCCGACGGCGCGGCGGATGCCGGCATTACCGGACTAGATCTCGTATCAGAGTCGGGGCGCGACCTCGAGTCGCTCCTCGATCTCGAATTCGGGGCGTGCAGACTGGTCGTTGCGTGCCGTGATGATAGTCCAGTCACGTCCGTTGCCGATATCGAGCCAGGCTCGCGCGTAGCGACAGCGTTTCCGTCAGTCGCACAAAGATATTTCTCGAGTGCAGGCGCGAATCTCCACATAGTGCCGATCTCCGGAGCAGCGGAGATAGCGCCGCACCTTGGCATCGCCGATCTGATCCTCGACGTCACATCGACAGGCTCGACACTTCGAACCAACGGTCTTCGCGAGATCGCCACAGTCATGTCATCGAGCGCTCAGCTCTACGCAGCGAAAGGCCGTGCGACCACTTGGGCCTCGGAAAAGCTGAACGCACTGGAGCAGCTGACGGGCGCGCTTGCATCGGTGATTTGTGCACGCGGCAAGCGGTATCTCATGGCCAACGTCCTTCGGGATTCACTTCCCAGGGTGAAGGAAATTCTCCCCGGCATCACCGGGCCAACGGTTGTGGATATCCTGAATGGCGGTCGTTTTGTCGCGGTTCACTCGGTGGTGCAGGCCAAGTCGGTGTATCGCACGATCGCGTCATTGAAGGAAGTCGGCGCTGAAGGAATTCTCGTCACGCGCATCGAAAGGCTCGTCCCATGACAACCGCAAAGTCCTCACTGGTCGTGCGATTCCGGTTCAATGGCTCTCTGGACGCACTGAGCTTTGACGATCGGCGTGAGCTGTTCAGTCGCTCTGCCATCGTCGACTCGAGCGTAAGGGAAACGGTGCGCTCGATCATCGAACGTGTTCGTACGAGTGGGAATGTTGCTTTGTTGGAGCTCGCGCGCGATCTCGATGGAGTGGATCTCGTATCGCTCGAGGTGCCGAAGGACGCCGTGAGTAAATCCTTGCAGAGATTGAGCCGCGATTTCGAGGCCGCTCTGAGAAGGTCGGCACGCAACATCGAGCGCGTGCATGCGGCATCGCGACCGGAAACGACAACCATGGAAGTGGAACCCGGAATCACGGTAGCGCGGCGACCAGACGCACTCGCGCGTGTTGGTGTGTATGCGCCGGGTGGCAAGGCTGCGTATGCGAGCAGCGTTCTCATGGCTGCGATCCCCGCTCGCGTAGCGGGCGTGAGCGAAATCATTCTCTGCTCACCACCGTCGCATACTGGATTTCCGGCTCCGGAAGTTCTTGCTGCTGCAGCAATCGCCGGTGTCGATCGCGTATTTGCCCTTGGCGGAGCGGGAGCTATTGCAGCGATGGCGATTGGAACGGCAACGGTGCCCAGGGTCGACAAGATTGTCGGCCCCGGCAACGCGTACGTCGCCGAAGCGAAAATTCAGCTCACGTCGGAAGTCGCGATCGATTCGCCTGCAGGGCCGAGCGAGCTTCTCGTAATTGCTGATGACTCTGTTGATCCCAGGGTGATTGCGAGGGAAATAAGTGCACAGGCAGAACATGACGCTCGCGCGGCAGTGATCGTGATCGCAATCGGTGATGACGTTGCGCGCCGAATCAGTGCTGCAATGGATAGCAACATTGCAACGCAGCCTCGCGCCTCCACAATCTTCGAAGCGCTCGCCTCGAGAGGTGGTGTACTCTCGGTTAAAAGCCTTCATGAGGCGATGCAAGCGGCGAACGATTTTGCGCCAGAGCACCTCCTCATCGCTACTCGCAACGCCGCGGACGTTGCGCAATCCGTGCGATCGGCCGGCTCGGTGTTCGTCGGAGAAACATCATCGGTTGCATTCGGAGATTACATGACCGGCGCAAACCATGTCCTTCCTACAGGCGGAATGGCGCGCTGTTACTCAGGTCTGTCGACACTCGACTTCGTGCGATGGACGACGCTGCAATCAGTAACGAGAACAGCGGCACGAAGGCTTGCAGCCGATACCGCGGTGTTCGCTGAAGCCGAGGGGCTGCCCGCACATGCAAGTGCGGCGAGGGCATGGTTGTGAGATACATCGAAACTGAGCCAGGCTGCGATCTGGATCTGAGCGACAACACCAACCTCTGGGGTGCGCCGCCATCAGTCCGGCGAACGCTCGCCGAAACCGATGTCTCGAGATTGAGCAGATATCCCTCGGCGTACTCCGATCAACTGAAGGCGGCGCTGGCGAGATACGTAGGGGTCGACCCATCGATGATAGTCGTCGGATGCGGGTCCGACGACGTTCTCGATTCGGCAATACGGTCGCTCACGGAGCGTGGCGACACACTCGCTCAGCTCGAACCGAGCTTCAGCATGATTCCAGTGTTCGCGGGAGTAAGCGGCGTCTCCGTTATCAGGATATCGCGCGCTGATGTCAACCTGACGTCCGCTTTTTCCGATGCAGCTGCGAGAGTGACTTACCTGTGCTCACCCAACAATCCAACGGGTGAAGCGCTTTCCGCGGATGTCATCGAAATGATCGTTGCCGCGGCTCGCGGGGTCGTCATAATCGATGAGGCGTACGCGGAGTTCGCAGAAAACAACTCGCTTGGCCTGCTCGAGGGTTACGACAACGTGCTCATCACGCGTACAATGTCGAAGGCGTTTGGTATGGCGGGACTCCGGATTGGTTACGGGGTGGGTTCGCCCGCCATCATCGAGAGGGTTGAAACGGCGCGTGGCCCGTACAAAGTGACTACTGTCGCCGAGTGTACTGCACTCGCTGTTCTTCGCGATGATATGGACTGGGTAGCGGAAAAAGCAGGCGAAGCAGTTACGAACCGCCGCCGATTCGCGACCGAGCTCTGCGCGAGTGGATATCCTCCTCTCGACAGCAGAGCAAACTTCGTTCTGGTGCCTGTCGAGAACTCCACCGTAGTCGAGCGCGTGATGCGCGAGCGCGGTGTTGCAGTGAGACGTTTCGAGAAACTCGCCACGATCGGTGACGCGGTTCGCATCGGCATCGGACCGTGGCCGATGATGGAGCGGTGTCTCGACGCATTCAGGGCGGCAACGTCGTGAAGGCCGCGATACTCGACTACGGTGCGGGCAATCTCCACTCGCTGGCCAAGGCAGTGCGATTGGCCGGGGTCGAAGTACTCGTGACGGCGGATCCGCTCGCGGCGATTGAAACCGACGCGCTCTTCCTCCCGGGAGTCGGTGCATTCGGAAGCGCAACGGCCGCACTCGCTCCGAACAGGGATACAGTTCGATCAGCTCTCGACGATGGCTTGCCATGTCTCGGAATCTGCCTCGGCATGCAGCTCCTGTTCGAGACGAGCGAGGAGGGCGAAGGCGTC
>JBDTNA010000309.1:0-4341 GCA_039933985.1 Gemmatimonadales bacterium
GTCTAACTGGCGCTGGGTCACATTGCTCAAGTCCATTCCCTTGGGGAAGTACTGCCGTAGAAGACCATTGGTGTTCTCGTTCGATCCACGTTGCCAGGGACTGCTCGGATCGCAGAAGTAAACCTGCACTCCGGTCGCGACGGTGAAGGACTCGTGTTGGGACATCTCATGTCCGCGATCCCACGTCAGCGATTGCTTGAGACTCGCAGGCAGTTTCTTGATGCGACGAGCAATTGCCTTCACCACGGTGTCGGTATCACGCGCCGGCAGACGGGCCAGCATCACGTAGCGAGACTTGCGCTCGACCAGGGTGGCGATGTTCGACCACTTATTCCCAGCAAGCAGATCGCCCTCCCAGTGCCCGGGCACTGCACGATCCGCCACTTCCGGAGGGCGCTCGCTGATCGACACAGCACCCACAATCTGACCGCGCCCACGGCCAGTGTTCCGTGCCTTCCGATTGCGTCGGACTCCGTTGCTCCGGCGCAGATGCTCCACCAGTTCCTGCTTCAACGCCCCTCTGGCCTGCACGTACAACGTGCGATAGATCGTCTCGTGAGATACGTGCAGACTGGTGTCATCAGGATTGGTCTTCACAAGCCACCTGGAGATCTGCTCCGGCGACCAGTCGCTGCGGAGTTTCTGCGCAACCAGGGTCCGAAGCTCTGGATGAATTGCCAATCGACACTCTTTCGGGCGTCGAGCGAGATCCCATGCCTCACCATCGGCCGCCGCAGCTCGGTAGGTGGCAGTTCCGCCATGCCGATGAATCTCGCGACTGATGCTCGATGGCGCACGTCCCAGCTGCCGAGCGATAGAGCGCAATGAGCTCCCCGCGACGAGCCCTCGCGATATCTCCTCTCGCTCGGTCAAGCTCAACGCGCATGCAGCACGATGTCGATTCGCCGGCGCAATACCGCCGTGCCGCATGACGAGGTAAGCAACAGTCGGCGCCGCCCGGCCGAGTTCCTTGGCGATGTCCGGGTATAACGCACCTTCGCTCCATCGCTGCCAGACAACTGCACGCTCGGCTTCGCTGAATGGTATTCTTCGTCTACGACGTCCCACAGATCACCTCCGATGAATGCGTGAATCTGTTGCACTCACCGATTGAGATCACCCAAACAATTCCTGATAGATTCGCGCCTCCGCAGGGATGTCTCCCTGTCTCCCTATCTCCCAAACTCCCTGCCAGCTTTTGACTTTCATCGGTTAACTGAGTCGCGAACCCCAGTCGCACACCTCTTGCACCCGAAACACCCAACGACCCGGAGGTCAAAGCATGAAGATCCGAATCGCGACCCTCGCCCTGCTGCTCGCGACGGTTGCTTGTGGGCCGAGGCAGGTGGAGGTCAGCACGGGGCCGCAGCCGGCCGCGGATGTGTCGGTCAGGTTCACCAACAACCTTTCCCAGGCTGTGAATCTTTACGTCACAACCGGCGGAACTGACGTGTTCCTGAAGCAGGTTGCCGCGAATGCGGTAGAGAACGTCCCGGTGCGCGGCCTGGCTGCGGGCACAACTGTGACGCTCAAGGCGCGGACAGTCGATGGAACGCGCACCTACTCACGCGACAATATCTACCTCGCGGCCAATTACGAGTGGCGCGTACCTTAGAGCAGGGTTCGAGGATTCTGGCGATAAGCGTAATTACTGAATAGCTTTACGAGTCGAATCGAGAGCCGCTTCGGCCCGTTCTGCTACCGTTTTTCCCGCGCCGCGGGCCCGGTAGCATTTATTTCGCGCCCGCTGGCATGAAGAGAATCTGGGAGTCCATAATCAAAGGCTATCTCCGGGTCATCGAGCCGGTGGCAGCGCTATTGGTCAAGCTCCGGATAAATCCCAACGCCCTGACAACAATCGGCACCATTTGCACCGTCGCCGGCGGCGTTGCTTTTGGATTGGGACACATCCGATGGGCCGGCTGGATCATCGGGCTCACAGCCATCTTCGACGTTCTCGATGGCACGGTTGCCCGCCGGACAGGGCAATCCACGGTATTCGGCGCTTTCTATGACTCGACCCTCGACCGCGTCGCCGACGGCGCAGTCCTCGGGGGCATCGCCTACTTCTTTGCCGCCGATGGGCCTCACCACAGTCTGCCGATGGTCGGGGTTGCCTTGACAGGTATCATCGGCACCTTCCTCGTCAGCTATACGCGAGCTCGAGCGGAAGGGCTTGGCATCGACGCAAAGGTCGGCGTCATGCAGCGACCCGAGAGAGTCGTCCTGCTTTCCGTTCCGCAGGCATTCTTCGGTCTCGCTTTCGACGGCAAGCTGCTCATGGCCGTCGTCGTTGTGCTCAGCCTGACCGCCTGGATCACCGCGATCCAGCGTATCGCATTCGTTCGTCGCACCACTCTGAATACAGTTACGACGCCGCTGCGCGTCCTCAATGACAAATCCCCGTCGTCGACGAGAAACTCGTCGCGACGTGCCCAATCCTAACGGAGATAACGTTTTGCCGTCTTCCCCAGAAGTTCGCACTCCTCCTGCACCCGCAACCGGAAAGCTGGGCATTCTCACGCCCGGGCTCGGAGCTGTCGCTACGACGTTCATGGCGGGCGTGGAAAGTGTGAGGCGAGGCTATGCGAAGCCTATCGGCTCGCTCACGCAGATGGCGACGATCCGTCTCGGAAAGCGCACCGATAATCGTTCACCAAAGATCAAGGATTTCGTTTCTCTCGCCGCGCTCGATGACATCGTGTTCGGCGCGTGGGATCCGATTCCAGACGACGCATACACGGCAGCGAAAAAAGCCGGCGTTCTTTCCGAGAAAGATCTCGACAAGGTTGCCGACTTCATGAAGGCGATCAAGCCGATGCCCGCGGTGTTCGACAATCACTACGTCACGCGCATCCACGGATCGAACGTCAAGAAAGGAAAGACGAAGCGCGAGCTGGCCGAGCAGCTTCGTCAGGACATGCGCGACTTCAAGTCGAAGAACAATCTCGACCGGCTCGTCATCGTGTGGTGCGCCTCGACCGAGATTTTCATTGTTCCCGGTCCACAGCATCAGACGCTCGCGTCGTTCGAGAAAGCGATGGACGAGAACGACGAAGCCATCGCGCCTTCAATGCTTTACGCGTACGCGGCGATCATGGAGGGAATACCGTTCTGCAATGGCGCGCCGAACCTCTGCGTCGACATTCCCGTGCTGCTCGACCTTGCAATCGAGAAGGGAGTTCCGATCTCGGGCAAGGACTTCAAGACCGGTCAGACGTGGATGAAAACGATCATCGCGCCAGGGCTCAAAGCCCGCATGCTCGGACTCGAGGGATGGTACAGCACCAACATCCTCGGCAACCGCGACGGCGAGGTGCTCGACGATCCGGCGTCGTTCAAGACGAAGGAAGAGTCGAAGCTGTCGGTGCTTCACACGATCCTTCAGCCCGAGAAGTATCCGGATCTGTACAAGGATTTCTCGCACGTCGTCCGAATCAACTACTACCCGCCACGAGGCGACAACAAGGAAGGCTGGGACAACATCGATATCGTCGGCTGGATGAACTATCCGATGCAGATCAAGATCAACTTCCTTTGCCGCGATTCAATTCTCGCTGCGCCAATCGTGCTCGATCTCGCGTTGTTCTCGGACTTCGCGCAGCGCGCGGGAATGAAGGGAATTCAGGAATGGCTGTCGTTCTACTACAAGAGCCCGATGGCGGCTCCGGGGCTTCAGCCGGAGCACGATCTGTTCATTCAGCAGACCAAACTCAAGAACACGCTTCGCTATCTCATGGGCGAGGATCAGATCACGCACCTCGGCATCGAGTACTACGCTCAGTGACGTCACTTCGACGTGCGCTGATTCTGATTTCGGTCGCGTCCGCAGCGGTTGCAGCCGGCTGCGGACCGAATCCGCGAACGCTCGACAATCGTCAGTGGTCGGACAATTTCGCGTTCAGAATCACGATCGATCCTTCTCCGCCGCGGGCGATCGAGGATGCGACATACAAGATCGTCGTTCAGGACAAGAAGACCGGTGAGCCGATCGAGACGGGGCAGGGTCGTATCTTCGCGACGAGCCAGGACGGCGCTAACACCGACGACGGGCTCGCGAAAGGAAAGGAAGTCGGCACCTACTACGGTCGGCTCTTTTTCCCAACGACCGGCGATTGGGCAGTCGGACTGCAGTTCAGGCGCGACTCCACCCAGCGACTCGAGCGAGTGGACTGGGTTCAGACCGTGAACAATCCTTCCGGCAACTAGTAACAATCGATGCGTCATTTTTTTCGAACTCAGCTAACGCCGTCGAAGGTGCTCGACGTGGCGGATGACTTTTTTCCCAAGCTTCCGCTCGAGCGCACGGCGCACACGGCGCGATCGAGGACGTTCTCCGGA
>JBDTNA010000310.1:0-4329 GCA_039933985.1 Gemmatimonadales bacterium
AGACCGGCGAGAGAACCGTTCGTTGTTTGTTCAAACCATAGGCTTTTCCTCACTGGTCTCATCGGTCTCCCCCTTTTACACCCAGCGATCCGAGACTAGCAGCTCGTGGCGATTCACAACTGAATCGCACTTTTTTTCGGCGAGAAAGTTTTTTCTCTCTAGAGAAATTTTTCGCGAGAAAAATCCGTTGCGTCCCATAGTAAAGTTTATATACTCGGAGTCATGAATCGCGCGCGCGTTTTCTCGTAAATACCGAATGACTCGAATCGGTTTCGCCTACAACCAGAAACCAGAGCTCTCCGAGCTCACGAGCCAGACAGAGGCGGCCGCGCGGAACCCCATGCCGGCTGACGGTGAGTCGTCCCGTCCAGAGGAAGAGCCACCCAGTATCTCCGACGAATTCGCCGAGTGGGACAGCGCCGAAACGATCGACGCTGTGGCGAATGCGCTCTCCGCCCTCGGAGAAGTGATCCGTCTCGAGGCGACCGAAGACTTTCCCGAGCGGCTCCGCGCCGCCCGGCCTGACATCGTCTTCAACATCGCCGAAGGTCAGAACGGCGTGAATCGCGAGGGGCACGTCCCCGCAATCTGCGAATTCTATGGGATCCCATACAGTGGCAGCGACCCGCTGACTCTCGCCGTCTGCCTCGACAAGGCGAAGACGAAAGAGACCCTCGCGTGGCATGGAGTGCCGACGGCGCGTTTCGCGGTCGTCCGCGACATGAGCGAGATCGAGAAGCTGAGCGACCTGCCGCTCCCGCTCTTCGCCAAGCCGATCCACGAGGGATCGTCGAAGGGAATCACCGAAAAGAATTTCTGCCGGACCTGGGCCGAGCTCGAAGCTCAGACAGCGTTTCTCCTCGACACGTATCGCCAGCCGGTGATCGTCGAGGAGTACCTGCCTGGAGCCGAGTTCACGTGCGCAGTTCTTGGCAACGGAGACGAAGCGGAGGTTCTCCCCATCGTCGGGATGAATTTCGCGTCGCTGCCCGAAGGAGCTCTCCCCATCTACGGCTATGAAGCCAAATGGATCTGGGATCGCCCGGAACGCCCTCTTCAGATGTTCGATTGCCCCGCCAACATCAGCGATTCACTCAGGATAGAGATCGAGCGCGTTACGCTCGACGCTTACCGTGTGCTCGGCTGCCGCGACTGGTCGCGGATCGACGTTCGCCTCGATGCCGATGGACGTCCGAATGTGGTCGAGGTCAATCCCCTTCCCGGTATTCTCCCCAACCCAGCGGAAAATTCCTGCTTTCCAAAAGCAGCCCGCGCGGTGGGGATGAGCTATGACACGCTCATTCAAACCTGTTTGAGACTGGCGGCAGCGCGACAGGGCGTCGCGCTTGACCGAATGCTCCAGAACGAACGCGCTGCATAATTGCAGCGCCTTGCGAGGCGCGAGCATGAAAGTTGGTGTGCTGTTCGACGGGATGTCCGCACTTGGGGCAAATCCCGACGTACTAATCCTCGAGTCGGTCGAGGCGATCGAAAATGCGATCGCCGACTGGGGGCATGAACACGTCCGCATCCCCGTAAATCCAGACGGGCGCTGGGTCGAGCGCGTGCGTCGCGCGAAGCTGGATCTCTGCTTCAATCTGTGCGAGGGAATCGAAGGCATCGCCGCGTATGAGCCGCTCGTGATCTCGGTACTCGAGCTGTTCGGCGTTCCGTTCACCGGAAACTCGAGCACGACGACGGCTTTGTGTCTCCGGAAAAACGTCGTGAACACGCTGCTCGACCGTGCAGGTCTTCCTGTTCCGCGCTGGTCCCTTTCGCGAAAAGGGTTGAAGCTCGAGAGCGTCGGCTACCCCGCTATCTGCAAGCCGGCGGCAGAAGATGCGTCGATCGGCATCGAGCAGAGATCAGTTGTCCGCAGTGGTCGCGCGATGGCGGAGCGGCTCGGTGCAATGCACGAGCGATGGGACGATGTCGTCGTTCAACACTACGTCGACGGTCGTGAAGTGAACGTCGGCATCGTGGAAGACCAGGTCCTGCCGATCGCGGAAATTCATTTTGGCGACATGCCGCGCGGAATGTGGAAGATCGTTTCGTATCAGTCGAAGTGGATCACGGGCAGCGAAGAGGACCTCGGTGCGAAGCCATCGTGTCCGGCGGATCTCCCCGACGCGCTCGCGCGCGAGCTGAAGCGGATCGCGATCACCGCCTGGCGAGCAGTCGGTGGCACAGGGTACGGCCGTGTCGACTTCAGAATCGACGCAGAGGGCAAGCCATGGATCCTCGAGGTAAATCCGAATCCTGACATCGCGCCAGATGCTGGACTCGCGCGGATGGCTCGTGTCGCCGGCATGGACTACAATGCGCTCATCAAGCGCGTCTGCGTTGCCGGACTCAAGCAGAAGATCGACGCATCGCCCGAGCTGTGGCAGCGGTCCCTGCATCTGTCGGGAATGTCCGCGCTTCTCGCGACAGCGCCGTGAGATTTCTGACACCGTCGCGCAGCGCGACCGCGGTCATGGACGCGCCGAGGATTTTTGTCGGCGATCTCACGGGAAAATATCGTGAGAGAGTGCGTGACATCCTCGTCGCGACGCGCGTCTTTCGCGATGAAGAGATTCAAGTTGCGATCGAGCTTTTCGATGATGTTTTCGGAGAGCCCGGTGGAACGGATGCTGCGAGTGCCGCCGTTTCAATGAATGCAGTGAACGCTCCAGCAAGCACCGATTATTTCTTCCTCGGCGCCTTCACCCCGGAAAAGGAGCTTGCCGGCTTTGCCTGCTACGGACCAACGCCCGGAACGGACGGCACATACGATCTGTATTGGATCGCGGTGCATCCGTCTCTGCAGGGGTCCGGAAGTGGAACCATCCTCCTCAATGAGGTTGAACGAAGGCTCAAGGGACTGAACGCCAGGTTAGTGGTTGTCGAGACATCGTCCCGATCCGACTACAAGGACACGCGTGGATTTTATCTGCGCCGTGGCTACGTCGAGTCTGCACGCGCGCGCGAGTTCTACGCGCCGGCTGACGACCGGATCACTTACACAAAACGGTTGCAAAGCAGCGCCCCATTCGTTGAATGGATGGCGCATGGAGTGGGAACACAATGAGTGACTGGCAGAGAATTTTGAAGGATGAAAGCATCGCGACGCTCGACAAGCTGAAAGAAAAGTTCGGTGATGCAATCGACGTCGAGGCGTTGAAGCCGGCCTTCGACAATTTCCAGATGCGCATCACCCCCGCCGCGCTCGACCAGATCAAGGAAGTCGGCGATCACATGTGGCAGCAATATGTGCCAACAGTCGAAGAGCTCGACGTCGTCGACGGCGTGATCGACTCCCTCGATGAAGACGGCGACTCGCCGGTGCCGAACATCACGCACCGCTATCCCGATCGTGCTCTCTTCCTCGTGAGCCCCGTCTGCGCGAGCTACTGCCGCTTCTGCACCCGCCGCCGCAAGGTGGGCGATCCCGAGAAGATTCCGCTCAATCAGTACGATTCAGCGTTCGAGTACCTGCGCGATCATCCGGAAATACGCGACGTCATCATGAGCGGCGGCGACCCGATGATGCTGAGCGACCGGCGGCTCGAGTATCTCTTCCAGCAGCTGCGTGCGATCCCGCACATCGAGATCATCCGCATCGGCAGCCGGATCACGTCGCACCTGCCCGAGCGTATCACGCCTGAATTCTGCGAGATGGTGCAGAAGTACCATCCGATCTTCATGAACGTGCACTTCAATCACCCCGACGAGCTGACGCCGGCCGCAGTCGCCGCGCTCGACCGTCTCTCCAGGGCAGGCGTATCGCTCGGCTGCCAGACAGTGCTGCTCAAGGGTGTGAACGATGACCCGAAAGTGATGATGAAGCTGATGCACGAGCTCCTGAAGGCTCGTGTGCGGCCATACTACATCTTCATGGCGGATCAGGTCGCGGGCGGCGAGCACTTCCGCACGACGGTGCAGAAGGGACTGGAGATCATCCAGGCGCTTCGCGGCTGGACGTCAGGTCTCGCGGTTCCGCAGTTCGTGATCGACTCACCGGGCGGTGGCGGCAAGGTGCCGCTGTTGCCCGAGTACGTCGAGGAGATCACCGACGACGAAGTGGTGTTCCGGAACTACGAAGGAAAGAGATTCAGCTACAAGCAGCCGAAGCAGACTCCGGTACCTGAAGCTGAGCCGGCCGTTGCGGCGGAAGCTGGAGTTCTGCCGATTGCCGGACGCAAGAAAAAGAAGGAAGGCGCAGTTCGGCAGCGTCGACGAAAAGCTTCAGGCGAGTAGGTCAAAGAGGGGGCCGTCCGAACAGGCGGCCCTCTTTCTTCGGAAACCCCGTCCCGTGGCGTGGTTTGCGTTTCCTGTTATTCCGTCGCG
>JBDTNA010000311.1:0-4328 GCA_039933985.1 Gemmatimonadales bacterium
GCCGCAACGTCAGCGAGCTGCGCGATGATCTCGCCCGCTTCGACTGCCTGTCTTGACGCTGACGCCGTCTGCTTCGTTCCCTGCTCGGTCGCCATCACAGCCGAGCTCGTCGCTCGCTGAATTTCGCCGAGAATCCGGGCAACCTGAGTGGTCGAATCCTTTGCCTGTCCGGCAAGAGCTTTTATTTCTGCCGCGACGACAGCAAAGCCTCTCCCATTTTCCCCGGCACGCGCAGCCTCCACTGCCGCATTGAGAGCGAGCAATCTTGTTTGCTCGGCGATGTCGCTAACGGCGGATGTGATCTCTCCGATTGCCGACGCCTGCTCGGCGAGCAACACGATACCCTTCGCAATGGTGTCGACCTCGGACTCTACGGCACGCATCGCTGTAATGGAGCGCTGAACCGCGACGCGGCCCGACGCGCCAGTATCGGCGGATCTTTGCGCGGAATCCGCGAGAGTCTTTGCACGTTGAGCGGCCTGGGCGGCGGTCTGAGCAACTTCATCCACGGTGGCGACCGTCTCTGTCACCGCCGCCATCGATTCATTGATGCCTGCCGCCTGCTCGGTCGTCGCCGCAAGAATTTCAGCGGCGGTTGACGCAATCACGTTCGCACTTTCGCGAAGCGGCCGGTTGATGGAGCGACGCAACAGAACCGCGACAAGAATTGACGCGAGAATCGCGAGCAGAGTTCCAACAAGCAGCGCGACTCGTGCGTTGCGCGCTCTGCTCGCGCTGTCGAGAGCCGCATCATCCGAATTCTTTTGGAGCGAGGCAGCGGTTGCGCGAGTTGCATTATCGAGGCGGTTTCGAATCGGCTCCAATCGTGACTCGCGAATGGACAGTGCGCCGGCCTGGTCACCGCGCCGCTGTGCCGCAATCGCGTCTCCCTGTGCCTTCGACCATTCGTCCAGCATCCCTGGAACCGGGGCCCATACGCGGGACACATCTCCAGTGTCTGGAATAGCTCTGCCAACTTCTGCAACAAGCTCTCGAGCCGCCGTTATCGCACTATCCGCTCTGCGGGCGTATCGGTCGTCCGACGAAAGCAGAAACCGCAGGACCTCGGCGTTTGCTCCGCGCACTTCGGACTCAGTGCGAATGGTTGGAAGGAGAACTGTGCGTCTTGACGCGAGAACTCCCTCATACGAACTGACCGTTCGCGTAAGCGCCCACACTCCCACAGACGCCACGACAATGACGAGAGCCACTCCAATCGCGAAGCCCGCGCTGACCCGGCGTCCAATAGTCCATCCCGTCGCATCTTCATTCATACCTTTGTCCCCGTGGAGTTTTGGACCGCATCGCGGCCTTTTTCTATTGCTCGTTCGTCCAGCATCCGCGCCAGGCTCTCGACGTCGAAGACAGACTTTGCGTCCGAAGTGACGCCAGATACCAGAGAACCGCGCATCCCCGTCGTAACTGCTTCCGGATGAATCTCGTCCTTGCCGATCGCGATCTCGCCTTCGACCTCATCCACCCACATGCCGGCGATCACTCGCGGTCCCAATGCGAGCGTGATGATCACACCAGTCCCCTCTGCCGGCAAAGATTCACCGATGACAATCACCGACAGTATGCTTCCACGCCACGACGTGAGGCCCCAGAGCGGAGCATTCGCACGCGGAACAGGCGTAACTCTCACGGGACGAAAGACCTCAGCGACTGACTCCAGGGCAATGGCAAATCTCTCGGCACCGCTTGCGACCACGAGGTAGTGATCGTGCGCCGTATCGATCAACAATGCCGAGTCAGGGCGAGCAGAAGCGAGCGCGCGGGCGCGTTGAGCCAGAATATCGGAATCTGATCTCTGAATCATTTCCGTCCCGGACGGTGAGTGTACGATCGATCGGATGAAGACCGTTCAGCGTCGAGCATCGAAAGATGCGCTCTAACTATGTCCATAAGCCGCGCGGTTGACATCTCGCCCGTATCCGGCGTTCCCTCACTTCCGGCGACGACGAGAAGTGTCGCAGCATTCTCGAAGCTGCGGCGCGCCGCGGCCGTGTTGGCCAGCCGCGCAAGCGCGTCGCCAAGGGCGACGTGTGCGAGAACGAGCGAGCGATCGAGGTAGAGGGCCCGTCTTGCAGCGCGCTCCGAATCACTCCACCGCCCAGCCTCACCATGCAGTACGGCTGCGATCAAATGCAGTTGAGCCTGATCGGGAAATTCTTCCAGTGCCGCTGCGCACACTGTGCCGGCGTCCGCGAGCCGCCCTTCGTTTGCCAACTCTCGGGCGCGAAAGATCGCATCCGCTGCCGAATCGACTGCGGCAGCGGCTTCCAGGGTTGGCGCTACGGTTTGCTCGACGCGATCCGCCGTTTCACCTGCTGTCAAACGCGAAGTGTGCGGCTGATCGTTAGAGTTGTAGTCAAGCTCGGCCGGGACGCTTGTCAGCGACTCATCGGGAATGAGGAGTGTAAGCGGAGCATGTCGGAGCGCGTACGTGCTCTGCCCGGCAGTCGGCCTTCGGTAAGCTGTGCAGCCGGGAAGGACGACGACTTCACACGGGATGAGCTCTGCGAGATGAGGATCCGAGGCCCCGAGAAACAGCCACCCGTCGGGTCCAAGCGAGTCGAGAAGCCGCTGCGCGATTGCCACGATCGCCGGGAGCTCGAAGTAGATAAGAACATTGCGGCAAAAGATCGCATCCTGTCCCAGTGTTTCAGGCCGCGGGGTTGGATCCAGAAGGTTCAACGCACTGAAGTCGACCTCGGACTTAATCGTCCCCTGCAGCTCATACGCGGCTCCCTTCCGCCTGAACCATCGATCGATTGTTTCGGTCGGCAGGGAGCGAAGCGACCATTTGGAAAAACTCGCTTGGCGGGCACCCGTGAGCCGGCCTTCCGAAATGTCGGTGCCGAGGATTGTCTCTCCGCGGCTCCAGCCATTTTCGCGTAGCATGATCGCAATACTGTATGGCTCCTGCCCGCCCGCGCATCCTGCGCTCCATGCCTTGAGCTTGCGTCCCGCCGTCCATGTTGCGTTCCATTTCGGCAACAGTTCCGAGGCCATGAAACGCAGCTGCGCAGGCTCACGAAAAAAATACGACTCGCCGATCGTCAGATCGTCGAGCAGCGCCTCCATCACGGGGCCGCCGCGTAAGGCTCCGATCTCGAGACTGACCGGATTGGTTATTCCAAGTTTCGACATCACCCGGCGCATGACCGCCTCGGCCGATGCACGGCGGTTAGGCGGAAAAGAGATTCCAGTCATCTCTTCGACGGCGTGCGCTATTCGGCTGAACTCCGGCTGCGTCCAGTCGCGCTGTGACGCAGGTTTTTGTTTCTCAACAGAATTCATCGAGCGACAGTTGCCGCGGCCAGCGCTTCGGCGATAGCCTCGTCTTCGGCCTGCGTGAGGAAGGCGGCGACGTCGTAGATCACGAGAGCGCCATCAGGCATCGCCGCCACGCCATGAACCTTATCAAGGGCTGCTGATGTCGAGCTGGCGCTGGTCAGCTCATCGTTATCGACCTCGATGAGGTCTTCAGCGATGTCGACTCGAATTGCAACCGTACGCAAGGCAGTGTTGACGAGAACGAAATTGTCGTCAGGCTTCACAGGTGTCTCCGGGTTGCCAAATCGGACCGCAGGATCGATTACGACGACAGTATCGCCACGAACGTTGATGACGCCCGAGATTACGGCCGGGCTTCCAGGAAGCTTGCTCACGGCGACAGCTCGAAAGATCTCGACGACATTTTCGGCAGGGAGTCCGAACCGGTCTCCCCTGACGCGCACAGCCAGTATCTGCATGGGCGCTATGAAGGCAGTATTCGTGCTCGGTACTGGACGAAAACGCGACATCGGCCGTTAGGAGCCGTTCCAGCGGTGCGGGCGGCTCCAGTGTGGCTTATATTCGCAGCCGCATCCGCACTGGAACCCCACAAACGAGGCAGCAGAAATGATTTCACCCGGTCGCGCGTGTTCTGTTCTCGCAATGTCCCTTGTCTTTTTGCTCGGACCTCGCGCGCAAGGCCAAGGCGGGCACGAGCTTCGGTGTCGCGGTCGCGGTGGCGCATTCACGGTCGATCGCGTTGACAGCAAGACGTCTTCGATGAGGTTCACCGCGGCCTCTCACGCAGCCGGTTCTGACGGCGCGGGCCTCGAGCCAGGCACGTGCGCCTTTGTGGATCGCATCATCGAAGCTGTCGAGCCGTTGCAGGTTCGCTTTTCGGGCACGGGGCCGCAGCTGTTGTCGCTCACTCAGGATTTGGATGACCCATACGCCTACTGGTGCTTCTTTGTGGCCAGCGGGGCGAAGGCATTTTTCAAGGCGGGTGAGCAGCGGTCTTGCACGTGCGGTGGGAATCCCGCGTCAACTGG
>JBDTNA010000312.1:0-4296 GCA_039933985.1 Gemmatimonadales bacterium
CGATAGTGCTTCCGTGCTATCGAGCGGCGGCGCTGGCGCGACAATCCGTCCAGCGGCTCGTCGATGCGTTCAGCGGGCGCATTCCTTCGTACGAGATCATCGTCGTCGAAGACGGGGGTAACGAGTGCCAGACAACCCTCGAGGGAATTTCCGCCGGAGTCGGCGGAACCTTGCGGGCAATCGCACTTCCGTCGAATAAAGGGAAGGGAGCAGCGGTCGCTGCGGGCATGCGATCGGCTCGCGGCGCCGTCAGGATATTCACGGACATCGATGTTCCATACGGCACCACGCCGATCATGCTGATGGAGACACTGATCCGCACGCGTGGATTTCACATGGTCATCGGCGACCGGACTTTTCCGCAGTCGCGCTACGAGACCGAGCTTCCCATCGGAAGGAGGGCTGCGTCGTCGGTTTTTTCCTACATCACCGCAACACTCGTGACCGGCGGATTCTTCGACACGCAGTGCGGTCTAAAGGGATTTCGCGGTGACGTCGCCGAAGAGATGTTCAATCTCCAGACGGTCGATCGATTTGCGTTTGACGTCGAGCTTATCTATCTCGCGCTTACATACGGGCTCGAGATCAAGCGCATTCCTGTGCGACTCGAGACGAACGCAGGTTCGTCCGTGCGCCTGGGCAGGGACTCGATGCGCACGCTGATGGATCTCGCGCGCATCAAGTTTCACCAGATGAGTGGCGACTACGAGAGCAAGTCACTCACGAATCTCGTCGCGAACGAGTGCGCCGATGCGGCGATGCCTCTCAGGACGCCGGCGATCGCACGCCCCGCTCTCAAGGTGCACGCTTGACGGCTGCGGCTGTGTCAGGACCCGTGCCGATGACGCGGGTGCGATCGCTGTCGGTCGCCAGGCATTGGGACGTTGTACTCCTGATAGCGCTCGCCGCCGTCGTCTTCCGGCCGTGGGATGCGCCGCATTTGCCGCTCACGGATTTCGGACTGTTCCTTTCCGCGCGCGGCACTTCGCATTCGTTGTTCTCACAGTACGCGGGAATCGCCAGCTATTACTTCGGGGAAGGTCGATTCTGTCTGATCACCTACTTGTACATGGTCCTGGGAAGTGCCGCGTTCGGTACGTGGGCACCGGGATGGCACTGGACGTTCTTCGCACTCAACGTCACGGTCCTGCTGCTCGCGCGAAGTCTGTTTTCGAGAATGGGCCTCAATCAGGTGGCGTCATTCATCGCCCTGGCGTTGTGGGCGACGATGGGACCGACGGCGGAGCTGTGGATTCGCATCGCTGGTGAGCCGGTGGCGCTGATTTTCTTTCTGGTCGCACTGCATCTCGCGCTCAACTACGCCGATGCAGAAGACTGGCGTCGTCGCGCGATGATCATCGCTGCACTCTCTCTCGGCATCATTCTCACGAAAGAGCTTCTCGTCGTTCTGCTTCCTGCGGGTTGGCTGATGTCACGCGTGAGGCTGCGCGATGGCGAATGGAGCTGGGCTCAGTGGACGCGACGCGACACGTTTCTCATCTCGATCGTATCCGCAGTCGTCACGACAGCGATGATACCTGTCATCTACGTTGCGACTCACGCATCGGCGGCGAGCTACGCCGCGCAGTACGCTTCGAGGCCACCGATATGGGGCTCGTTTCTCGAGAGGCTGGAAGTCGCGCTCATTCCCTCGGGTCCGCGCCTGCATTGGCTTGTGGGCTTGAGGAGCGATCCGGCGTGGGCGGTGATTCGCACGCTGCCAAATCTTGCCTGGATTGCGATGGTCCTGTTCGCAGTTCTCGGAGAAACACGACGACGCATTCTGTGGCCGGTCGTGATCGGCCTGTCGTGGGTCCTTGCCGGGGTGCTCGCCTATCTTCCGTGGCCGTCGCAGGGAATGTTCTACATGATGCCGTTCGCACTCGGCACGATGTTCCTCGCGGCGCATGCGTTGAACAAACCGCTCTCCGGGAAAAAACATCGGCGCGCGGTCCTTGGAACCGCGGCGCTCCTCATCATTGTCTCCTCGATCGAAGCGCGCAGCACGCTCTATCAGCATCGGCTTCGCGCGACACTGAACGGCGAAGTGATCGACGCAATCGCGAAACAGGGCGGGGCAGAGACTTTGATTGGCGCGGTTCCTGATCCGCTCCCCGGAACAGGCGGATGGTCGAATCACATCAGGGGCTTCGGCTCAGTCGCCACTGGAATGCGTGTCAATCACTGGCGTGACATGTCGTGTGCCGATGCAAAAACAGCCCTTGAGGTAACGCCGGGCGCGGTCGTCGTAAGCTCAGCCGGCGGATGCGGTCAGATTGGCGACAGTTCCATCGTGATCTCAGGATCTGTTCCGCGCTCCCGATGGCCAATGATCTGGAAGACTGGCAAGTCCGAAGGGCGAATGTTCATCGCCCGCAGCGCGGCTCGCGGAGGCCCCAGTTGACCATCGCACTCCACAGCGCACAGATGGTCGAGAAAGAAGTAATCGACTACGACGATCACTGGTCAGGGTCGGTTGCTACGTACAAGTCTCATCCTACCAGCCGGCACCGGCGGCGGTTCATCATGAATCGTCTTGGCCTGATTCGTCCGGGCCATCGATCGTTCGTCTTCGATTATGGGTGCGGACCCGGTTTGCTTCTCGAGCAGATCAAGTCTCGATACAACCTGTCCGACGACAACCTCGGCGGATGTGACATCTCACGCAGTGGAATCGACAAGGCGAGAGAGAAGTTCGCGCGCGGCACATTCTTTCTTGATGAGTATCCGCCGCTGGACCGGCCGATCGACGTTGCAATCACGTCCGAGGTCATCGAGCACACCGCCGACTACCGCAGGATTCTGACGTGGATGGCGAACAACTTGGCGATGGGTGGCGACCTGATAGTCACGACGCCCGGCGGCACGATGGATCCGCCGGACGAATACTACGGTCACATCCAGCATTTCAAGCTCGAGGAGCTGACGTCGATCCTGAAGGAACTTGGGTTGACGATCGTCGTCGCGCGCTACTGGGGATTCCCGTTCTTCACGCTTCAGAAATGGGTGACCAGGAGAAACTTCGATCGCATTCGCGCGAACTACATGCACGGTGATCTTGACTGGAAGAAAAAGCTGATCTTTACGGCGACATACTACGCCTACCTGCTGCACGATCTCATTCCGCGCGGTCCGCAGATTTTCATTCACGCGCGGAAAACAGGGGCCCCCGGCTAAGAGATTCGGCCGACGCCCGTCAGCCGTGAGGACGGTTCAGGCTCCGGTCAGTGCTGAACCCTTCCGGGTAACGCTTCTTCAGCTTCTCGACATTCATGCTCGCGATTTCGCCGAGCCCGATGCCGATGCCTTTTGCACCCATCGCGCAGTACCAGAGGATGTCGCCGATCTCCTTGGCGATCTTGTCGCGCGTCGCGTCGTCGAGCGGATGGCCGTGAAACATCACCTTCTTCACGTGGTCGGCGATCTCGCCGGCTTCGCCGTTCAAGCCGAGTGCGGCGGCGTTGAGCATGGTGCCTTGATCGACAAGACTTTCCTCTGATGCGGTACGAAGCGCGAGCTCCTGGTAGGTATCGAAGTCTTTCATCTCTGTCATTGGGTGGTCTTTGGCGCTTCCAGGCCGCGAATGCTTCCGTACATCCCGAGCCTGTAATGCTCCGGGGCTTTGTCGTCATCCTGGAAATAACACGCTACCAGATACTCGCGGCCTGGCAACACGTCGAACGTGAGCTCGCCGCGAGCCGATTCTCCCCCGTACACGTGCAGCACGCCAATGTCGCCGGCGAAGAGGGAGTCAACCTTCTCGCCTGCTTTGTCGGCGGCTAGAAGGCGCGCGAGCGTAACACCAGGAGCCAGCATAGACACGTTCACCTCGTGACGCATCTTGCCGTCGTTGCGAAACGCGAAGGTGTGTTTGCCGGCCGCCAGCTGGCGAGGATACCGGAGCGCATATTCAGTGGCGATTATGGTATCCACCGACGTTGCTGGCAATTGAGCAACGGCTCCGGCACTATTCGCCACGACTGACGCATACATCCCCATATCGGCATGGCTTGGCGCCTCCGCGGAATCCCGGAATAGGCAAATCAAGGCGAGCGTGGCGCCGGGTTTTACCCACGCCACCACAAGCGATGGACTCGACTTGCCCGGATCCGCGAAAGTAATTCCGACAGGGCCCTCAATGAGCGGTCGAATAGTTTGTTTGCTGCGCACTATCTTGGCGAACTGGTCGAGCGAAACGCCTTTCTTCAGCTCAACGACGCTCATCTCGTGCTGCTTGGTTCCTTTATTGACGAAGCGGAATGCGACGCGTCCGGCGTGGACCGACGTTGGCGCCTG
>JBDTNA010000313.1:0-4289 GCA_039933985.1 Gemmatimonadales bacterium
CGGCATCGCGATGCCATCCGAGTAGCAACGCGGCAATCGCGATGATCGCTGCTCCGATCAATGCAGCGCACATGCCGAGCCACGTCACTCCTCCCGACGTGCCGGGAGAAACCGCTCGAAATCCCATAATGGATCGCGGCGGATGCTTCGAGAGCGTTCCGATCTCGGTCGCCCATGTGTCCGCGCTCGATGCCGCGATTGCTCCGATTCCGGCAACCTGCCACGCATGTGACGGCCAGAAGATGCTTGCGATTGCCGCAGCGGCGAATGGACCGCCGTTCGCAAAAACCTGGAAAGCGTCGCGCGCCCCGCTTTTGTCAACGACATCCCCCATTGCGATTCGCTTCGCTTGCCCCCCGATACGGGAAACCCCGGTGCCAGCTACAAAAAAAACAATCAGGATGATTGCCCAGGTCCAGCCGGCTGCAACGCACGCAGTCGCCACAAGTACGGCCGCGATCGAGCCGTCGATGGTAAGAGTACCGCGGCGTCGCGCAATTCCCGCGATGATCACCGACAGAACGGCTCCAGCGAGCAGCTGATAGTCGCTTAGCCAGACATTCAAGATTCTTCTGCCGTTTTCTGTGTCTGCAAGATCGTTGTTTGTGCTTTTTGTTATCACCAATCGTCGGATTGCAATAACTTTGACCGTTACCGGCGGATGCCGGATCTTTCGACATAACCGCCCAAATGCCCCCGACAGTCAACGCCCGCATTCCGCTCAGCCTTCTCGAAGCCATCAGACGAATCGATACGCCCGAGGACCAGGTGGACACCGAATATGTCCCCGAGCTCCGGAACAAGCGACTTGGCTTGAGCGACACTGTCTACACGCAGATCAGGCGTTACAACGACGCGATGAAGCGCGGCCAGGCGATTCCATTTGCAGAAGCAGAAGGCTTGGGCACTCTCATCGGACGGCGGCCCGATGCCGGCGAGCTGTTCCAGAATGCAGGCCAGATCCTGGCGCACGAAGCGTACACCTCCATCTCGCCCACGGTGCGCCAGACAATCAAGCTCATGCCCGGCTTCATCTCGAAGCCGATGGCGCTGAAGCAGCTTCAGAATGTTGTCGAAAAGTATTTTGGCGGAACACTCGAGCGCACCGGCTCGTTTCTTTCACTAAAGATTCCGAATTCGGCGACAGTCAATGGATCTCCGAAATCGGCCGGGTGCGTGTTCTACGAATGTGCGCTGCGGGAGCTGCTGAATCTGTTGATCAACGGCGGCGGACAGGTCGATCACGTTCATTGCTCGCAGCGCAACGAAGGCGCGTGCGAATGGCGTGCGGAGTGGCGGAGTCACCACTGATGAGGAAGAGCGAATGTTGAAGCCAGAGGATCTTCTACCGATCCAGCAGGCAATCGGAGACGAAGGTGTCGATGGATGGTTGCTGTTCGATTTTCACGGATTGAATCCGGTTGCCCTGGGACTTCTCGGTTTCGAAGGAATGGCGACGCGACGGATCTTCGCATGGATTCCGCGATCGGGTAATCCGGTGGCAATCACCCACGCGATCGAGCAGGGTCCTTGGAAGAACTGGCCACCCGAATGGGGAAAGAGCAAATACAGTGGATGGCGTGAGCTCGAGTCACAACTTCGCGGCCTCGTCGAGGGCAAGCGAGTTGCGATGGAATATTCGCCAGGCGACGCGGTTCCCTATCTCGACAGGGTTCCAGCGGGTGTGCTCGAGATGGTGCGCGACGCGGGAGCAACGGTTGTATCGAGCGCTAATCTCGTAAGCCGCTTCTACGCGGTGTGGACACCGGAAGATCTCGCGTCGCATCAGAGGGCCGCGGAGATTGTCGGCCGAGTAGGAAATGACGCGATGAAGCGGGCGGGCGATGCTGCGCGCAACGGATCGCCGTTGACGGAACACGCGCTTCAGCAATGGATTCGCGGGGAGTTTGAGGCGAATGGGTTGAACACCGACCACGGTCCTATCGTCGCAATCGGGCCGAATGCCGCAAATCCACATTACGAGCCGCCCGCTGAGGGCAGCGCGACAATCAACAGCGGTGACATCCTGCTCATCGATCTCTGGGCGCGCGAAGAAGGCGGAGTGTTCGCCGATCAAACGTGGATGGGCTCGCTTGGCGAGCCGTCACCGAAGAACGTGAAAGTCTGGGAAGCGGTTCGCGACGCGCGCGACGCGGCGATCTCGATTCTTCGCGAAAGAATCCCTGCTCGAAAGGCAGTGAGCGGCGGTGAAGTGGACGACGCCGCGCGCGACGTGATCAAGTCGCGCGGATTCGGCGAAAAGTTCATTCACCGCACCGGTCATTCGATCGACGCGCGTGATCTTCATGGATCCGGTCCGCATATCGACAATCTCGAGACTCGCGAAGAGCGCGAGCTGATCACGGGCGTTGGCTTCTCGATCGAGCCTGGCGTCTATATCGATGGAGATGTCGGAATGCGGAGTGAGGTGAACGGCTACATCGCCGATGGCGATGTCATCATCACGCCGCGTGATTATCAGAAGGATCTGATTATCGTTTGATCGCTGGGAGTCGTGTCCAGAGTTCGGGGTCCGCTCCCTCCATCCCGCTGAGCAATACGCTCGAGATTCCTGCGCGCTGTACGACCCGGATCATCTTCTCGACCGTCTGCGCATCAGGAATCCAGATGGTCCAGCCATCGCGGCCCGTCGCTGTGAGAAAGCCCGTCGGCTGATCTCGTCGAAACGTGTTTCCTTCGGCGGTCACCAGTCTCGTCGCGTCAGCAAAGCTCACTGCTCGAGCACTGCCGTCCTTCTCCCATCGATACCCGAATGACGGAAGCTCGGCCATCAGTCGGTTGACACCCGCATCGACCGCGCGAAGGCCGAGTTGTCGATTGATCCATTCCGGAGACGCCAACGCTCCTGGACTCGTGCCAGGGCGATGCTCGCCGTATAGCCTCACGACTATTGTTCTTGCGATCGCCGCAATCGGCCTCGTTGGATAAGCGACAGTGTCGCCCGGCGGCACAACTACGCCTATCACGCCGGGCATCTGTGTTCGCGACGAATCCTTCAGTGCTCTGACGGTCGCAATGAGACCGCCCAGGTCGCTTTGCGCCAATCCCTGAAAATCCAGAACGATCGAATGGACACCGCGGTCGTTCGCTTCGCGCGCGATCGCGCCGGCGACGGAGGCCAGGGCGACGGTATCCTGGCCGAGGGCTCTGATCGTTTCAGGATGGTAGCGTGCTCCCTGGAACGTTGTTACCACCGCGAAACGGTGCGCCATCACGCTATAGGACGGCCTCGCTGGTGAGGGACGGAAGGTCACCGTATCGATGGTTATCGTCTCACCGATCTCGAAATGCGCGAGATCCTGCCCGCTCAGGAATGACCCTTCACCCGCGGCGCCCGGCGCAGGTGCGAGCCAGATCGAAATTGCGGATGGGTTCTGACCTGGAATCGTCGCACACCCGTGAACGGAGGCGACCGTGATTGAAGCAAGCAGCAACGCAGTCCGTGAGCGGGGCGACATGGACGGAAACCTACCGCTCAACTCGACGGCTCGTCATCTGGCAATCGCGCGTCGCCCGAAGCAAACTCCCCGCATGTCAATGACAAGAATTTTCCGATCCGCTCTCGCGATCGCCGCTCTTTGCGCCCCTGCTTATGCAAATGCGCAGATGGCATCCGCGTCCGCGACCGGCACTCGAACATACAGACCGGCCGACCTCATCATGGTCAACGGCCGCATCTACACCGTTGACGATTCGCGGCCGATGGTATCAGCCCTCGCGATTCGCGATGGACGCGTCGTTCTCGCCGCTTCCGACGGCGAAGTGCGTGCGCTCGCCGGACCGCGAACCCGTGTCATCGATGTCGGAGGCGGAACCGTCATCCCCGGAATGGTTGACGCACACGCCCACCTTCTCGGACTCGGCTCGTCGCTTCGCAACGTGAATCTCGCCGGGTCGAAATCGTACGAAGAAGTCATCGCCCGTGTAGTCGAGCGCGGGAAGACGATGAAGCCCGGCGAGTGGATCATCGGCCGCGGATGGGATCAGAACCTCTGGCCGGTCAAGGAATTTCCCAATCACGAAGCGCTGACCCGCGCCTTCCCGGCGAATCCCGTAGTGCTCACGCGAATCGACGGACATGCGCTGCTTGCGAATGCGATGGCATTGCGCGCGGCGAACATCACGACGGCAACGCGTGATCCCGAGGGTGGCCGCATCATTCGAAACGGGGATAACTCTCCCGCGGGTGTTTTCGTCGACAACGCTCAGGGTCTCGTCGGCGCGGCGATTCCAGACGCTACCGAAGCGCAGACAAGATCGGCAATACT
>JBDTNA010000314.1:0-4284 GCA_039933985.1 Gemmatimonadales bacterium
GGCAGAATACATGGGCTCAGTATCGTGAGTATTCCGCCGAGAAATGCGAGCAGGAGCATGATGACGTCGAGTAAAGGTGTGCATCAATGTCTAACGACTGTGAGCGTGTCTGTCAGCATCGTGAGAGAAAGATGAGAGCATTCTCATGAAGAGACCTGTGCACTTCTATGCATCGTAGAGCTGGGGAATGCTTCCGGAGCACCGGACAAGCGACTCCACTCTCTTACGAAGGAAGAACAAGATGCAGAACAAATTCGCACTCGCCGCACTATCTGTGTTTGCACTCGCTGCCTGCTCGGAGGATCGCGACATAACCGCTCCCACCGCGCCCGTAACAAGCGTGAATGCAAATGTATCCGTTGCGGACGGCGGCACCATCTTCACACTGCGCAATCTCACGACAGGCAACTACGTCTCAGCATTCAACCAGGATGCTGATGGCAACCTTTCATCAGCGGGTGAAGTTGCGACGGGCGGCAACGGCACAGGCGCGGGCCTCGGATCGCAGGGCGCGTTGACAGCGAGTGAAGAGGGACGGTGGCTCTTCGCAGTGAACGCGGGCAGCAATCAGGTATCAGTGTTGAGTGTTGGCAAAGACGGCATCGCACTTGCTGACGTCACATCCTCGGGCGGCACGAGGCCCATCAGCGTCACCGCATTCAAGAATGTGGTCTACGTCCTCAACGCGGGCGGCTCAGGAAACATTGCGGGCTTCACAAAGGACAAGGATGGCAACCTCACCGCCATCAACGGCTCGATTCAGCCACTCAGTGGAGCTTCCGTTGGCGCAGCGCAAGTTTCGTTCAGCAGCGATGGGAAGTGGCTCGTCGTGACGGAAAAGGCGACGAACAAGATCGACGTGTACCCCGTCAACAAGAATGGTGTCGCCGGGTCGCCAGTCATTCAGGCTAGCGCTGGAACTACGCCGTTTGGATTTGCATTCGGAAAGCAGAACGAGCTTGTCGTTTCTGAAGCAGGTACCGGATCGGCATCATCCTACGGCATTGGCGGCGGTGGCAATCTCGGAATCAATACCGCAGTCGCTCCCCTGTATCAGAACGCACCGTGCTGGGTGACTGTTACGAAGAATGGACGATTCGCCTATGTCGCGAACGCCCAGAGCGGATCCATCAGTGGATACTCGATCGCGGGCAGTGGCGCGATCAGCCTGCTCAACCCGAGCGGTGTCACCGCAATCGTAAACGCCGGGGCAACCGACTTAACAGTGAGTGGCGACAGCCGCTATCTCTATCAGCTCGACGGATCGAGAATCAGCGCATTCAGAGTCCAAAGCAACGGCCAGCTTCAGGCGCTCGGCACAATCGCCAAGCCGGCTAGCTCGACGGTAGGTATTGCGGCGCTCTAATCCGCGCTGGATACGGAAGAGTTGGATCGAGGGAGCCAGAGAGTGAATTGGCTCCCTCGATTCGTTTCACTGGAGACAGTTATCGTACCGCCCTGGAGCTCTGCCAGGAGACGCGCGATCGCGAGCCCCAACCCCGTTCCACCGAGCTCGCGGCTTCGCGACTGATCTATGCGAAAGAAGCGATCGAAGATTCGCTCGAGATGTTCCGGCGCAATTCCGGATCCCGTGTCTCCGACAGTGACACCGACCTTCGCACCGTTTTCTGCAATCGAGAAAGAGACGCTACCTTCAGCCGTGTATCGAATCGCATTCGAGGCGAGGTTGAGCAGAATGTGGCGGGTGCGATCAGCGTCCCCCACGGCCCAGGCGCTGTCAGTCGCAGCACCCGTGACATCGATATCGCGATCCATCGCCATTGCTTCAGTTATCTCTTTCACTTCACTGACGACGGCGGCCAGATCGAAGGGTTCACGGTTCAATCCGAGCTGTTGATTCTCGCCGCGCGCAATGAGCAGAAGTTCCTCGACCATCTTTGTCGTACGATCGAGCTCACGCTCCATTGCCGTCAACGCCTCGCGCATCTCTTCTTCCGAGCGGCCTTCGGCAGACGACCATTGTACTTGTGCACGCAGGTGAGTGAGAGGAGTTCGCAGCTCATGGCTTGCATCGGCAGTAAATGACTCGAGCGCGCGATGCGCACGCTCGACGCGCTCCAGCATCCGGTTGATACTATCCGCGAGCTCGGTGACTTCGGTTTGCCCGGTGGGACTTCCGATACGCGCCGCCAGTTCCTTCGGGCCGACAGCGACAGTTTCTCTCTTTACCCTGTCGAGTGGTTGAAGCGCACTGTCCACCGCTGCCTTCGCTGCACGTCGAGCGCTGATCGCTGCGACCGGAAGCAGGACCAGGGCAGCGAGCAACAACACGCCGAATGCATACGAGTACGACTCGCGACTGCCCAGGACATAAATGTCGAACGGGCTGGCCGATCGATGGAGAACGCGATAGCGCCAGCTGGCGCGACTCGCGATTGCGGCGAGCAACGCATCACGGACATCGTTCGGTGATGCGCTCGGCGGCAGGCCTTCCAGCCTTTTCGCAGGCATCCCGGGCGAGATGTAGAAAACCTGCTGCATGCCGGCCGCATTGGTGGTCGTGCGTGTGATGACGACCTGTCCGCCCATTCCGACGAGTTGTTCGGCGAGGGTAGCGGGCATCACTCCGGTTGGGCCGCCGGTCGAATCGGTGTAGGTGACAAGGAGTGACTCGATTACGTCCGCCGAGTGTTCGAGTGAAGCGCGCAGGGCAACTTCGGCGGCGATAGCGAATGCAATCATTACAACGATTGCGTATCCCGAGAGTGCAGTCCAGGCCAGGCGATTGAAACTCCTGGTAAGCTCTGTGCTGAGCCTGCGCTCGGTCACGCGTCCTCGAGGCGGTAGCCGGTTCCGCGTACGGTGCGAATGGCGGTAGTGTGTCCGATGAAGTCGAGCTTCTTGCGGAGATAATTCACGTAGACATCGACTACGTTGGTCTCCGGATCGAATTTGTAATTCCACACCGCTTCGGCGATGCGTGACCGGGACACGGTACGTCCGGCGTTTCGCATGAGGAACTCGAGAAGTGAGAATTCCCGCGGGCTCAAATCGAGGACGCGCCCGCCGCATGTGACGCGCCGGGTCAGTGGGTCGAGCACGAGGCCGCCCACTTTCACAGTCGCGTCCTTGTGCCTCAGCTCGGCCCTCCTGATCAGCGCATGAACGCGAGCGATCAACTCAGGCAGGTCGAACGGTTTGATGAGGTAGTCGTCGGCGCCTGTTTCCAGTCCGCGCACGCGGGACTCGAGCTCATCCTTTGCGGTCAGCATCAGGATCGGAGTGACGATTCCGCGGTGGCGCAGCTCCTCGACGACGGCGAAGCCGTCCTTGCCGGGCAGCATGACGTCGAGAATGATGCATTGCTGCGTGCCGTCCAGGCCGCGATCGATTGCACGGTCGCCGGAATCTGCTTCGACGACCGTGAACCCCTCCTCGCGGAATGCCTTTCCGAGGAAGCGTCTCAGGTCACGATCATCTTCGACGATAAGGAGCTGCACGCGGAAACCTATCGGTCGCGGTCGTGCGTCTGCAATCGCCTATCCTGAAGATGAGCGACTTCTAACAAAGGCGTTGCGCTCGCTACTATATGGATGAGTCGTTTTCGATAGATGGTCGTTTTCGGCCGCATGTTCTCAAGGAGGTCGCATTATGTCATCCGCAGCATACGAAGTCCTCGAGGTCAACGTCGCAGCGCGACCTGTGGCTGGGGTGCGGGCGAAAGTCCCACGGGGTCGGGTTGCACAGGAGTTCGGGCGGCACCTGGATCACGTGTACGCGGCGGCGCGTACCGGCGCTCTTCATCTCGACGGGCAGAACATCTTTGTTTATCGCGCGGCGACAGCAGATGAGTTGACTGTCGATTTTTGCGTTGGTATCACGGCACCATTCGAGACTATTGGTCCTGTTGAACCGCTGGAGACTCCGCACGGTATGGCCGCTATGACAACGCACGTCGGCGACTACGGCCGACTTGGCGAGGCGAATGCCGCGATTAGCGAATGGTGCCGCGCGAACAGCCGCGAGCGGGCAGGTCCATCGTGGGAGGTGTACGGACATTGGGATGCGGACCCTGCCAAGTTGCGCACCGAGGTTTATTACTTGTTGCAGCCAGCCGGTGTCGGGGCACGCGCGCCTACTTCACGAAATTCAATCGCTTGAGCAACGCCACAAACCGCGGCTCACCTCGCAACGAATCAAAAATCGAATCGTACCCAAGCCAGGCGAGCATTTGTGAGTCGGCCGCAAGAGCCTTCTCGAGATTGTCTATCGCGCGCGCTTTGTCGCCGAGTCCCAGATACACCATGGCGAGATTGAACGGAA
>JBDTNA010000315.1:0-4282 GCA_039933985.1 Gemmatimonadales bacterium
TGCGATAAGCGATAAGCTGTAAGAATTGGGGAAGGGGGACTACAGCGACCTCAGGCAGCTTGTCCCGGCGTAAATGCTTCCCCCGACTGCAATTAACCGCTCGGACTGGCTAGCTTTCAAAGCTATGCCAACTCCGCAGGACATTCGGAATATTGCCATTATCGCGCACGTCGATCACGGCAAGACGACCCTCGTAGACAAGATGCTCCGCCAGGCCGGAGCTTTTCGCGAAAATCAGGTCGTGATGGAGCGCGTCATGGACTCGAACCCACTCGAGCGTGAGCGCGGAATCACGATTCTCGCCAAGAACACATCCATCCGCTGGCACGGCACGAAGATCAATATCATCGACACGCCGGGTCACTCGGATTTCGGTGGTGAAGTCGAGCGCACTCTTCGAATGGTGAACGGCGTGCTGCTCGTCGTCGACGCGTTCGACGGACCGATGCCGCAGACGCGCTTCGTGCTTCGCAAAGCGCTCGAGCTTGGTCGCACTCCAATTGTCGTGATCAACAAGATCGATCGGCCTGGCGCCGATCCGATGCGCGTTCACGACGAAGTGCTCGATCTCTTCATCGAGCTCGAAGCGGATGAAGCGCAGCTGGACGCGGCAGTCGTGTACGCATCGGCGCGCGAAGGCGTCGCGACGATGGACATGGAACAGACTCCGGTCGATCTCGCGCCGCTGTTTCAGGCGATCGTCGATCACGTGCCTCCTCCGCCGACCGATGCGGAAGGGCATTTCCAGATGCTCATCTCGACGATCGACTACTCGCCGTACCTCGGACGTCTTGGAATCGGACGAATCGAGCGCGGTCGGGTTCTGCTTGGACAGCAGGTGACGCTTCTGCCACTCGATCCTGCGATGAAGGTGGAGCAGGCGAAGGTCACGAAGTTATTCGGCTACGAGGGACTGGAGCGCATCGAGCTCGAGGAAGCGCAGGCGGGAGAAATCGTCGCGCTGGCGGGACTGGAAACCGTCGAAATCGGACTCACAGTCACCGACGTCGAGAACCCGGAACGACTCGAGGGAATTTCAGTCGAGGAGCCGACGATATCCGTGGACTTCCTCGTCAACAACTCGCCGTTCGCCGGACGCGAAGGAAAGTTCGTGACATCGAGGCAGCTGCGCGAGCGTCTCTACAAGGAGCTCGAGCGCAACGTCGCGCTCCGCGTGGAGGATACTGATGCTACGGACACGTGGACGGTGTCGGGCCGTGGTGAGCTGCACCTTACGATTCTCATGGAAACCATGCGTCGTGAGGGATTCGAGTTTCAGGTCTCGCGTCCGCGCGTCATTACACGTGTGGGTCCGAATGGGGAGCGGCTCGAGCCGTACGAAGAGCTCGCGATCGACGTGCCCGAGGAATTCCTTGGTGCGGTGATCGAGAAACTCGGGCCGCGTCGCGCGGAAATGATCGAGATGAAGAATCCTGGACAGGGAATGGTACGTCTTCTTTACAGGATTCCCGCTCGCGGTCTTTTCGGTTACCGGTCAGAGTTCATGACCGATACACGCGGCACGGGAATCATGCATCATCGCTTTCTGGATTACGGGGCGTGGGCGGGCCCTCTGGCGGGACGGACTCGGGGCACGCTTGTTTCCATGGAGCCGGGTGTGATTGTTGCATTCGCACTCGCGAATCTGGCGGAACGTGCAACTTTGTTCGTGGCGCCGGGTGACAAGGTTTATGAGGGAATGCTGGTCGGGGAAAATTCACGTCCTGGCGACATGGATGTGAACCCGACGAAGGAGAAGAAGCTGACCAACATGCGGAGCAAGTCGAGCGACGAGAACATCCAGCTCGAGCCGCCGCGGGATTTGACGTTGGAAGGCGCGTTGGAGTATATCGAGGAGGACGAGCTGATCGAAGTGACGCCTGAGGCAATCCGCCTTCGGAAACGCTTCCTCAGCGCGAATGATCGAAAGAAGCTGTCCCGCGAAGCGAAACGCGAACGGGCGCTTCTCTAACCCGGAGGAAAGTGATTGTATGTTGGACAATTTCGAGTCGCCGGCTGGGGAATACGCGGAAGAGGGCGACGCGAGGAAGTGGTACGCGGTAGGCAGTGGCTACGCAGCGGCTGGTCCGACGGACAGTGACGATCCGGAAGACGAGATCATCGAGGATGACGATCTCGACGACGACGAAGACGATGACGACCTCGATGATTTGCTGGACGACGAGGATGATGAAGACGACGATGACGATGACGACCTCGATGATGAGGACGACATCGATGATGATGACGATGATGATGACGACGACGATCTCGACGACGATCTGGATGATGACCTGATCGATCTCGACGACGAGTTCGACACCGACGCCGAGGACAAGCACAAGGCGCCCGGTCATTTGCGAAGAGAGGACTGAGCTACAGAAGTAGCAGAGGCCGCAGAAATCGCTTATCTAAACGAGGACGCCGCCGGAAATATTCCGGCGGCGTTCATTTATCCGCCCATAAGGGCGGCTGACTCCCGAGTCAGGAGCGCGAAGCTATTCTGCCAGCCTCTCGTCCAAGCCACAAAACCTGACGCGTCTTCAGCTCATTACGCGCACAGTATGGTCGCATTAAATGCGAGGCCCCCGATCTGGGCGTTGTTGCCAGCTCCACTCGAAAAGACCGCTACCTCGATTCTCAGCTCTACCTGTCCTGACTCGTCATCCCAGTCGGCGTCGCTATCGAGTATTTGCCAGTTGAACTGGCCCTGCGTGGGCTGCAGCTGAAGACTCGCCTTGGCGATCGATGCCGTCGCAATCGCTTGATTGAACTGTCGCCTTGTCAAGACGGGCCCGACGAGGACGGTGAAGGTCTCTTTCTGCTGCGAGCCAGGCGGCCAGTACACGTTCGTATCGAACTGTCCCGTCACGGTGATGAGGCGGGTGGCTCCGTCGGGTCCCGTAACGGTCGCCTCGATCTGCTGGAGATTCTGAATCTGCGTAGGTGCGATTCTGGTAGACATGCAACCTGCCTCCGTCTGTGCGTTTGGACGCGGAGCCCTCGTATGCGAATGGGTTCAGCGCGCCAGAAAAATATATGCAGCCTGGAGGTGTGATGGATCAGGCCACTCAGCCTTCGAGGAACCAGGCCATCCCCTTCTTGGCCTCATCCAGCGTGACCGTGTGCGGTCCGTCGAATTCATCGAAGCGCACAGGATAGTTTTTCTCCTTCAGCGCCGCGACGATCTCACGACTTGTCATGTCGATCGGCAGAATCTGATCGCGCGTACCGTGAGCAATGAAAATCCTCGGCTTCCCGCGTTTTGCCGCCGGTTTCACAAATCCGGGCGAAAACGCGAGGATCGTGCTGAAGAGATCGGCATTGGCGATACCGAGTGACAGCGCGTACGTCGCGCCGTCGGAGAATCCGCCGATCGCGATTTTCTTCGAATCGATTCTGCATTGCTTGAATGCAAGCGCCAACGCCTGATCGATGAATCGAACATCGGGACCGTAGTCGCTGTAAATCATGTCCCAGGTCGGGAACCGCGATTCCGGAATGATCCCGACGACGCCCCCGGGATCCAGAATCTGCGACAGCTCGGGCCGAGCCCATTCGCTTGCGTCCTGTCCGGCGCCGTGCATGAGGATGATGAGTGGGGCCGGTTTGTCCGGTGAGTAGGTCTTAGGCATATAGATGAATCCGTCACGGCCGGTCGCGAGACCGAGTGGGTGCAGGCCGGTCGCCGGGTTCCCGCGAGGTGGTGCGCCGGGACGCGACTTGAGAAGTGCGCGCTCGATATCGGGCGCAGCGGGAGCCTTCGTTTGATACTCGCACGCAGCGGCCGCGATTGCACTACCACTCGCGAGAAGAAACTCACGTCGCGTGAACGAATTCATTTTCACCCGGGTCGATGGTGATTTCAAACTTGGCTCAACTCTTTTGCGACGCCACATGCGGAGATGAAAGATTGTTGTCTGCTGCCTTTTCACTTTCCGTACGAGCCACAGGCGGCGGGCGGGGCGATTCCTTAGATTCCACCCCTTATGAGATTCCTGAAATTACTTGCGATTGCCACGGCGGTGACCCTCCCCGCATTGCGCGCGAATGCACAGGGGCAGGATCAGTTCGCCTTTGGTCTGTCCGCGGGCGCGAGCATTCCGTCGGGGCAGGGTGCCGACTATCACAAGACCGGCGTGAACGGAACCGTCATGTGGGGAATTGGAAGCGTCGATTCTCCATTTGGAGTTCGCTTCGACGGCATGTACTCGATACTCGGCGAAAAAAAGAACCCGAGCCTTGTGAGCCCTCAGGGCAGCGCGAAGCTCACGTCGATCAG
>JBDTNA010000316.1:0-4281 GCA_039933985.1 Gemmatimonadales bacterium
GACCTTCGTTGAACTTCGTCACCCAGTCGGGATCCGCATCGCGATAGTAGGTCGACGTGACAAATCGACCCGAGGCGCTGCTGAACCAGTACACATATCCCCTGGTATGCGCTGCCGTCTGAATCGCACCACGATCCTTTCCCGAAACGGAGGCGACTTTGGATTTTGGATTCGCTGCCATCAGCCACTCGGCGAAACCCGATCGCATGAGATGACGCGGCGAGACACCCGCGAGCCCCTGACCTCCGACGATTTTTTCCGTCGTGTCCTCGACATTGAGAACCTGTCGCCACGCGCCGCCCGACATCTCGTACCAGATGTTGGCGATCACGCCATGGCGGAAGGGATGCACGCCGGTTGAGAGAGTAGCGTGACCTACGGCGGTCTCGGTGGTGGCGTGTGCATGCGATGCATTCGTGTACGAGTAACCCTGGTCGCGAAGTCGCTTGAATCCGCCCGTGAACAGATCTCCGTAGCGATCGAGCAGATCGGCCCGCAGCTGATCGACAAGGACCATCACAACCAGTTTCGGCGCGGTCGAATCAGCTGCGTTAATGGAAATGACCGCTGCTTCTGCCGGCTCGCCTGCCGGAGCTTGTCTGGCGACGAAAAGGACAGCGCCGGCAACAGCTGCAAAAACTGCGAGAGCTCCAGGAATTTTTTTCACGAGGATTGTTTTTTTAGAGTGTCACATGTGCCTGCCGGCGGCTTCACAAACAGGCTCCCGAGATTCGCGCAAGACGCGATTTTCTGCGCGGCGTGCGATAAGCTTATACTCCGATGATGCAGTAGTCACCCAGAGGCAGATTTTGGACCTTCGAGACAACAGAGAAGCATTCAATCCCGAAGCTCAACCCATACGGCCGCGCCGGGTTGGCGTGATCGGCAGCTTTGTCTGGGATGTAATACACGGGCGCGATCCACGTGATGCGCCTGTGGAAGAATGGGGCGGCATCACCTATTCGCTTGGTGCGCTCGATGCGGCCCTGCCGAAGACCTGGCAAATCGTCCCCATCCTGAAGGTCGGATCCGACCTCGCAGACAAGGCGCGTGACTTCGTTAGAGGGCTCGACCGGGCCGCGCCGGATGCGCAGCCAATCGAAGTGCCGCACCCGAACAACCGCGTCACTCTTCATTACCAAAGCGCCGAGCGGCGTTGTGAGCATCTCACGGGTGGGGTGCCGAAGTGGAACTGGCTTGGACTCAAGCCGCTTCTCGCCGACATCGACGCTCTTTATATCAATCTGATCAGCGGGTTCGAGCTGGACCTCGAGACGGCGCAGCTGATCAGGGCGCATTTCAGCGGTCCGATCTTTTGCGACATGCACTCCCTGCTCCTGGCGGTGCAGCCTGACGGGATGCGAGCGCTGCAGTCGCTGCCCAATCCCGAAGCCTGGTTCCGGTGCTTCGACCTCGTGCAGGTAAACGAGGATGAGATGGGGATAATGGCGCCGGATCCGCTCGCGCTCGCCGCGATGGCAACGGCCTCAGGAGTGAAAGTCCTCAACGTGACACTTGGACCGAAAGGGGTCGTCTACTTCGCTGCTCCGGGGTTTGAGAGGCTGTCCGACCTCGATCGCAACGAGCTGGCGCCGAGCACCGGTGCGATTCGGACTGAGCTGATTCCAGGCACGCCCGCCCGTGATCTGTCGGGAGGCGATCCAACAGGATGCGGAGATGTCTGGGGAGCAACATATTTCTCACGCCTGCTTGCTGGAGATGATATCAAATCCGCGATGCGCACCGCGAATGCGGCGGCGTCCCGGAACGTCGATCACCGCGGAGCCACCGGGCTCGCGAACTATCTGAGAGGGGAATTGGCCGTCAAGTGACGAACGTAATCAACATGCCCCCGTCGCTGGACGAGCACTCCTTCGAGCAGATCTTCGATCAGCTCGCCCCGATTCCACCGGACGAAAAAATTCTTCTCGACGCACGACGCACTCGCTGGGCGTCGCCGTTCGGATTGACCGCGCTGCTCACGCTCGCGCAGACGAGACTCGAGCGTCCGAGCCTGGCTGTTCCCGAAAACGAGGACACCGCTTCATACTGGTCGCGCGCGAGCTTCTTCAAGCACGCCGAAAACCTGTACGATATTTCGGGCCGGCTCCCAAGATCTCGACAGGCATCCGAATCGAGCGTATTGCTGGAAGTGACACCGGTCGTCCATACGCAGGACGTTCACACCGTCGTCGAGAACATCCAGCAGCGCGCGCGGGCAATTCTTCAGGAGAAGTTGCATCTTCAATCGCAGGTGACGATGCGCTTCACGATGGCTCTCTCGGAGATTTGCCAAAACGTGATCGAACATGCCGGTACGGGCGGATGGGTTGCGGTTCAGGCCTATAAGTGGCAGCAGCGACTGGGCGGCAGGAATGTCGTCGTCATCGCCGTGTGCGACGCCGGTATGGGCTTCCGCAAATCGCTCGAGTCGGCGCAGGGACCTCGCCCCCATGACAGATGGGGCGACAGCATGGCGCTCGAGGAGACGGTGATGAAGGGCGTGTCACGGTTTAGAGATCCAGGCCGCGGCCAGGGCCTCGCCGGAGTGAAGCGGTTTATAGGCACATGGGACGGAAAGTTCAGCGTTCGCAGCGGCACATCTCGGCTCGCTATAGTCCCCGAATGGGATCCCGGCGACGAGCCGATGAAAGAGGGACTCGCTCCCTTCCCCGGCGCACAGGTTCAGATAACGATTCCCGAAAGGATGCCAGACGCATGATCAGCCACATCGACGTGAGCTCGGTGCTTCGACGGAGTGTGTGCGACCTCTACTCCAATCTCGTGACGCGGCCGACAGGCGCAGCAGTGAGAATTGGAATCGAGCATCATCTCGACGAGATCGGCGACAAGGCTCTTGCAGTGCTCGACTTCTCGCATGTCGGACTTCTCGACTTTTCGTGCGCCGACGAGATCGTTGCGAAGCTGTTGATGCAATACGTCAGCGTAGACATACCGCGACGCGAAGTCTATTTCGTCTTCTACGGAATGAACGAGTCGCATCTCGAGGCGATCGAAGCGGTTCTCGAGCGCCACGACCTCGCGCTCGTTACACAGCTTGCCGACGGAGCGTCAGCGCTGATGGGAACTGTGGATCGCGAACAGCGCACGGCGTGGGAAAAGGTTTGCGAGCTGGGAAGCGTGCGGGCGAAAGAGCTTGCCGACGCTACCGGTGTGCCAGCGGATATCGCGGAACGGATGCTGGAAACACTTTGGCGCAGGCGACTCGTCATAAGGCAGGAAAGCGGATACTTCCCCGTTCGCGGTGCGACGGCGGGACTGAATCCCGGGGGCCTACTTGCCGACGGCACTCCCGGAGGCGGAGGGGTAGAACTGTCATGAAGAAGATGAGACTTCCTGAGCCGAAGCTGAATATCGGCAGCAGGTTTCGGCCGCAGCTTATGATCATCGAATACACATCGACGCGAAAAGGCGACGAGGATCGCGGTCCCAAGGTTCGCCTTCGCGGATCCGAAGCGCGGTTTCGTTTGATTCAGGACGGGGAGCTCGTTTGGGTCGCCGGACCTCGGCGTCAGGAGCTCGCGGTTCTCGAGATCGATGAATCGATTCCCGAGGGACGCGTCGCCGTTCGCGACATAGCGGGAGTGACGATCACCGAATCAGTCACGGTTTCAAAGCCAGACACGGATACACCGGTCGGCAAACGGCACTTCGGCTGATGGCGGGCTACAAGAAGCCGCGCCCCCTGGGTAAGTCGACTCTCGCAATTCACGGCGGCCAGGAAGCTCGCGGACCGGGAGATCCGATATCACAGCCGCTGTCGCAGTCTGTCAACTTCGTGCAGGAGTTTGGCGCGGCCGGTGCCAGCAGCCTGCTCTACACGCGATACGGCAACACCCCCAACGAAGAGATAGTTCAGAAGCGCATCGCGGCTCTCGAAGGCGCGGAGGCCGCGCTCGTTCTCTCGAGTGGAATGGGCGCTACTGCATGTGCGATGCTCGCGCTCCTTCGCCCTGGCGACCACCTGCTGTCGAGCTCCTGGATCTACGGTGGAACGCGAAAGCTGTTCACCGAAGAATTCGTCTCGATGGGAATCGAAGTGAGCTTCGCGAATCCCGACGAGCGGCGCGTATGGCGCAACACCCTCCGCCAGAACACGAGAGCGATCTTTGTCGAATCACCGGTCAATCCGACGGCGCGCGTTCTCGACCTTCCCCAGCTTGCAATTCTCGCGAAGACACAAGGCATCGCGCTCGTCGTCGATTCCACTCTCGCCAGTCCGATCAACTGCCGTCCGATTTCTCACGGCGCCGACGTGGT
>JBDTNA010000317.1:0-4268 GCA_039933985.1 Gemmatimonadales bacterium
GCCGCCGACATGAACACTCTCATAGCGATCGGCACAGGCGCGGCATTTCTCTACTCGACCGCGGCTACGCTGGTTCCGCAGTTGTTCGCCGGGAGAACCGGGATCGATGCGATGTCGGCCATGGGAGATCCGGGCAGCACTCCAATGGTGCCGGTTTACTTCGAGGCAGCCGGGGTCATCATCGCGCTGATTCTCCTTGGAAGAATGCTCGAGGCGAGCGCAAAAGGAAAAACTTCCGAAGCAATACAACGGCTGATGAAGCTGCAGGCAAAAACCGCCAGGGTAATCCGCGACGGAAAGGAAATCGACATCGAAGTCGAGCAGGTTGTCCCCGGCGATGTCATCGAAGTACGACCCGGAGAAAAGATTCCGGTTGACGGAATCGTTCGCGACGGGACGTCGGCGGTTGACGAGGCGATGCTTACCGGCGAAAGCATGCCGGTTGACAAGGGCGTCGGCGATGAAGTCTTCGGCGCCACCATCAACAAGACCGGAGCGTTTCGCTTCGAAGCCACTAAAGTCGGGCGCGAGACTGCACTCCAGCAGATCGTGAAGATGGTTCAGGACGCTCAGGGCTCGAAGGCGCCCATTGCCCGCCTGGCGGATGTCATCAGCGGAATCTTCACGCCGATTGTTCTCTGCATCGCTGTCGCCACGTTTGCCGTGTGGTTTATCGTCGCGCCGGCGGACACGCGCTTTACAATGGCTCTCGTCAACTTCGTGGCGGTGCTCATCATCGCGTGCCCATGTGCGCTCGGACTCGCGACTCCGACCGCGATCATGGTCGGAACGGGGAGAGGCGCGGAAAATGGAGTGCTGATCAAGGGCGGAGAGAGTCTCGAGACTGCCCACAAGCTCGATACCATAGTCCTGGACAAGACCGGCACCGTTACGCAGGGAAAGCCGGAGCTTACGGATGTGCTTTCGGGCGAGCTCGCCGAAAACGAGCTGCTCGCGCTCGTCGCGAGCGCCGAGCGGCAGAGCGAGCACCCGCTGGGTCAATCGATCGTGCGGGGCGCATTAGCTCGCGGCATCGAGCTTCGAGAGGTTTCCGACTTCAGGACTTTCCCAGGGAGCGGACTCGAAGCAACGGTCGGCGGCAGGCGTATCCTGCTTGGAAATTCCAGAATGATGCAGGAGCGGGGGATCGCGGCCGGTGGTTTCGAACAGCGTGCCGAGGAACTCGCCGCCGAAGGCAAGACGCCGATGTTCGTCGCTCTCGACGGACAGCCGGCGGGACTCATCGCGGTCGCGGATCAGTTGAAGCCTGAAGCTACGGCGGCGATCATGGCGCTTCAGAAAATGAAGATTGACGTAGTGATGATGACGGGTGACAACAAGCGAACGGCCGAAGCGGTCGGCCGCCGCGTCGGAATAAAGCGCGTTCTGAGCGAGGTTCCCCCCGAAGGCAAGGCGAATGAGATCCGCCGGCTTCAGGGTGGCAACGCGTTCGTCGGCATGGTGGGTGACGGTATCAACGACGCGCCCGCGCTTGCTCAGGCTGATGTCGGGATCGCCATCGGGACGGGAACCGACGTTGCCATCGAAGCATCGGACATCACTCTCCTTCGTGGCGACCTGCGCGGCGTCGTCACAGCCATTGCCCTTTCTCGTGCAACGATCCGCACAGTAAAACAGAATCTCTTCTGGGCGTTTGTCTACAACATCATCGGCATTCCGATCGCGGCCGGCGCGCTGTATCCAATAACGGGTTGGCTTCTCTCCCCGGTTATCGCCAGCGCCGCGATGTCGCTCTCGAGTGTATCGGTTGTGACCAACAGTCTGAGATTGCGGCGCTTCAAGGCGCCACAGATCGCTTCGACAGCGAGCGCGAGCTGATGGATACTTCCGAGCTGGCGGTACTCATTGGTGCGGTCGTCGTGATTGCGCTCATACTCTGGTTCTTTTTTGGATCCAGGGAAAGTGTCGAGGCATCGTTGTCCGAGGCAGGCGTGCAGGAGATCAAGGTGATCGTCAAGGGCGGTTATTCTCCGGACGTGATCGTTGTGAAAGAGGGAGTGCCAGTGAAGCTGGACTTTTACCGGGATGAAACCGCATCATGCACGGAGCAGGTGGTATTCGGCGATTTCGGGATAGCCCGGGACCTCCCGGCCTTCAAGACGACGTCGATCGAATTCACTCCCGACAAATCGGGAGAGTTCGTTTTCGCATGTGGCATGAACATGGTTCGCGGCAAGCTCATCGTGCAGCCGCGCACAGCATAGACCTTCATTCAACACCCGGAGTATCAACAATGCGTGCAGCCGTCCGTTCCAGTGTTCTCGTTGCTTCCGCGTCGATCGGTATCATTGCCCTTACGGCTGCGGCCGCCGTCACCGATCGCTCCACTAGGCCTTCGGCGGTGCGCGCCGATTCCGCCGCGGTTGCAAAAGTGATCAACGGCTTCCACAACGCGCTTGCGACCGCCGACAGCGTTGGCGCGATGGCGGCGCTGGCCGGTGACGTGACGATACTCGAGAGCGGAGATGTGGAAACTCGTGCTGACTACCGCTCACATCATCTGTCCGGCGACATATCGTTCGCGAAAGCGGTCAAATCGGAACGCGGGCCGCTCAGTGTCACCGTCGATGGAAACACTGCGTGGACCACGGCGACAAGCACGACTCAGGGGGAATTCAGCGGCAGGCAGATCAATTCCCTCGGAGCCGAGTCGATGGTACTCACCCGGTCGAACGGAGTCTGGAAGATCCGATCGATTCACTGGTCTTCCCGAAATCGGCGACCAGCGTCCTGATTGGTTTCAAGCTCTAATTCACATCAGCTCCGTCGCACAGACGCAAAGATACTCACCACGGCCAGCATCACTCCTGACGCGCAGACAATCGCTGCTCCTGTGGGCAGATCCAACAGATACGAAGACCACAGGCCGAGCAGGCTCGATATGACCGCCACGACCCAGCCTATCATGAGTCGCCGGCTCCATCGCTCCGCCAGCATCGTTCCGCAGACCGCTGGAACTATCAGGTAAGCAAAGGTGAGCAGCACTCCAGCGACCCGCACGAAACTCACGACGACGAGAGCAAACGCGGCGTAGAACATGAAATCCCAAAGCCAGACTTTCGTGCCGCCGGCGATGGCCTGATCGGGATCGGACGATATCAAGACAAAGCGGCGATGGAAGGCCGCGTAGAAGGCACCGAGACCTGCAAAGAGAAGGGCGCGCTGCGCGATCTCTGCCTTGGTGACGTTGAGAATGTCGCCGGTCAGCAGGTGCTCCAGCTCTTCCTTCCCACCCGCAACGCGACTGAGAAGCAGAATCACGCCGGCCGCCGCAACGACGAACGTGATTCCGATGATTGCCTCCTGCGGCACCTCGGTCTTCTTGCTGCTTCGCGACCAGCTGAAGAACGCCGCTCCCACGAACGTCACACCGAGGGAAATCCAGAACGTGATGCGGTCATCGAAGTGGTAGCCCATCAGCAGCGCAACGCAGGTTCCGAGCGTCGCGACCTGCGCGAGCGCGAGATCGACGAAGATCACCTCGCGCTTTACGACATGCAGTCCGAGGTAGACCAGAAGTGGGGGAAAAAGGAGACAAGCGGCCAGTGGCCACTTCATGATCTCCCAGACCACCTGCGGATCCATGGTCATTTCGCTGCTCCGAGACCGGTTGCGAGAGTGCGAACGATGTTGTCCATCAGGTCGAAGTAGGAGCTCGTGCTCGGACGAGCACCCGGTTGCTGCGGAACATCCAGCACGACGCCACCTGCCTGCCGCGCAACGGTCTCAGCCGTCTTGCGGTTCTGATAGGGCTGCACGAGAATGACGCGTGCTCCCGATGTTTTCATTGTTCCGATCACTCGCGCCAGATGCGCAGGGGAGGGCGAGATGCCGGGCTTGGGCTCGAGGTTCTCGACGATCTGAAGTCCGAATCTGTTCGCGAGATATCCGAAGTCCTTATGGTACGTCACGAGCTTCGCCCCGCGAAAAGGAGCGAGCTGCTTCTGCCAGTCGGCCAGCTTCATATCCACTCTCGCGTTGAACTTCGCGAGGTTTGCGCGATACGCAGCGGCGTTCTTTGGATCGACCTGGGCCAGATGCGTTGCGATGTTGGCAGCGACGATCTTCGCGCTTACCGGGTCCACCATGAAGTGCGGATTGCCGAGCGAGTGAACGTCGCCCTTCGAGCGATCGAAGCTCGTCGGAATCTCGATCATGCGGATTCCCTGCGAGGCTACGACTCGTCCGGGCGCGCCGGCTCCGATCTTCGAATTGCGCGAGCTCTCCAGAAGTGGTGGAAGCCATCC
>JBDTNA010000318.1:0-4256 GCA_039933985.1 Gemmatimonadales bacterium
CGTGTCCATGACGAACCGGAGTCCAGCTGCAAGCGACTGCAGCGTCATCTTCTCGCGCGGTTTGAGTGCGGCCGCGCTGCTCTCGAGCCGCATGCCGGCGTCACCGCGAATTGCAAACAGCATCGCCAGATACACCGATGTCAAAATTGCATCGATTACATACGCCCCGGTTGCGCTGTGGGTCAGCGCAATCACGAGTCCGCCGACAGCCGGACCAACCACCGCGGCAGTTTGAAACGCACTACTCGACCACGTGACGGCGTTGCCGAATACTTCAGCAGGCACAAGCCGCGGAAGGAGCGCTGATCGCGCGGGATTGTTATACGCCTGAGCGACGCCCCGTATCAGTAGTACGCCGTACACGAGAATGATCGGAGCAACGATCCACGAGAGTGTCGCCAGGAACAGCGACATCACGATGAAGATGCTCTGCGCGACAATCACGATCTTCTTCCTGTCAATTCTGTCCGCGAGATGCCCGGCGGGCAGTGCGAGCAGAATTGTCGGGATCGCGGTCACCAAACCAACCAGCCCGAGCGCAAGCGCCGAGTGCGTGCGCTCGTATAGCTCCCAGCCGAGCGCGACCTGAAGCATCTGCCATCCTATTACGCCGAAAATCCGGCCGAATAGAAAAAGCCGGAAGTCGCGGTGTCTTAATGCGGCGTACGGATCGTGCTTTGTAGTTATTTGCGGTCGCCCGTCGCGTGGGATTCTTTCGAGCCGCTCGGCGGTGTAGGATGAGCACGATGAACGCGAAGCCCGGCGATTCTCCGACCGTCCATCGCAATCACCTCCAGCTCACCACCTGGCACCGGAACTCGGTCTCCCATCCTCGGAAGGCGGCCGAGTTTGGCGAATGCGTATCCGCCGAGCGTGGTCCAGTCTCCCTCGGGGATCTGCACGCGATGATCCGACCGCACATCGATCAGCGACATCGTTCCCTCGAGCTCGAGCACCCCGTTCGACTCGATCGCGCTGCGCGCGGCCATGTCGTACTCATCCGAAATGTCGCCAATCACTTCCTCGATGAGATCTTCCATCGTGATGATGCCGGCGGTTCCGCCGTACTCATCGAGCACAACCGCCATATGCGCTCGTGTTCGACGAAGATCCTCCAGCACGCGCTCGGCCGGCCGCGAGTCGGGCACGTAGAGCGGTTCGCGCGTCATCGAGGCGAGAGAAAACGACTCGGCGCTTTCGCGCAGCCACAGATCCTTGGCCAGAAAAACTCCGACGACGTCGTCGAGTGACTCGCGATACACCGGATAGCGGGAGTATCGCTCTTCGCGAACCGCGGCCCAGACCTCTTGCTCAGTAGCACTGATATCGAGCCCGAAGACTTCGGTTCGCGGGCGCATCACGTCGCGCGCTTTCTTCTCGTGAAAGTCAAAAACGCCTGCAAGCATCGCGCTATCGGATTCATCCAGTGTTCCATGCGCGCGCGCTTGCATGACAAGAAGCCGAAGCTCCTCAGGCGAATGTCCCTGAATCTCCATCACCGGCTTGACGCCGAAGAGTCGAAGGAACGAATTCGCGGCGCCATTGAACAGCCAGATCATCGGCGCCATCAATTTCGAGAAGAGACTCAGCGGCGTCGTGACGACTTTGCTGACTCCCTCGGGATTCACGAGCGCAAGCGATTTCGGCGCGAGCTCGCCGAGCACGATGTGGAGGAACGTGATTATGAAGAATCCGATCGCCAGCGCGACACCGCTGTGGAATCCCTGACCAGCAGGCGGAAGACCAAAAATGCCCAGGGCGCCGTCGATCAGAACTGCCATCGCCGGCTCGCCGATCCACCCAAGCGCAAGTGAGGCGAGCGTGATTCCCAGTTGCGTTCCGGCGATATAACGGTCCAGATGTTCGAGGGCCTTCTGAACCTTCTTTGCTGCCCGGTCGCCTGCTTCGGCCATTTCATCGATGCGGCTTCGGCGCACGGCGACCAGTGCAAACTCGGCCGCGACAAAGAAGGCATTGATGGCAACCAGAAGCAGGACGACACCAAGGCGCGCCGCAACGGCGCCGGTGCCAAGGTGCTCGGCGGGACCCTGCAGGAGGGCCAGGAGATTCATATCACTGAAATCTATATAGTAGAGGGCCGGAATTGACTGAATCCGGGCTTGTCGCGACGATGCCTACGCCTGTTTCTGGCAGAAGGGCCATCATCGCTGAATTGCGCCTGAAGGCGGTAACATTCGACTCCAAGCGGGTCCTGAGGGGCCTGTACTTCGGACGGATGGGCTTGGCCGCCTCGGTATTCGTCGGAGTTATCGGGTCAGGATGGCATATCGACTCCCGGGGTCCGCTCATCGCGTCGCTTGCCCTGGTGTCTGCGCTGGCGTTTACGGCGGGCTCGTTCATCTGGACCGACCTGACCCAGCACGAAGCGGGCATGACGTTCCGCTACATCCAGATGATGTTCGACATGGCGCTTGTCACTGCCGCGGTGCATGTGACATGGGCGGGAGGCCAGTCCCAGCTCGCGCCGATCTACATCCTCATCATCGCCGTAAGCGCGCTGCTCGTCACCCCTTCGGGTGTGCCGTTGATCGCGAGCTTCGGCATGGTGCTCTATTTCGCCGACGCGATGCTGTTGCATGGAGGCGACCCTGATACGGCTCTTCTCATTCAGCTCGTGGTATTCACGGTTGTTGCGGTAACGAGCGGCGTGATTGCGGCAAAGCTTCGCGCGGCAAGCGGTGCATCAGAGGAGCTCGCTCTCGAGCTTGCCGAATTCCGGCTGAAGGAAACCGACATGCGCCGCCTGATCGTTCGCGCGGAGCGACTTGAAGGTGTCGCGGAGATGAGTGCATCGCTCGCGCACGAGATAAAAAATCCGCTCGCATCGATCAGAAGCGCAGTCGAGCAGCTGTCGAAGATCCCGCGCGCTTCGGAGGATGAAAAGATCCTGAGCAGTCTCGTTCAACGTGAGTCAGACCGGCTTGCTCGCGTGCTGACCGAATTCATGGGTTTTGCGCGCGCAGGTGTAACGCACATCGAGCAGTTGAACCTGGTCGATATCTCACTGAATGCTTCGCGACTCGCGAGCTCCCAGCCAGGCATTGCTCCTGGAGTGAAGATCGTTGAGCTCTTTCCGTCCGCACCGATGCTGATCGAGGGAGACGAAGACCTGATTCATCGCGCTGTGTTCAATCTCGTGTTGAATGCGGTTCAGGCGTCACCGCCCAATGGCGAAGTCCGCATTGAAGGCGGAGAGCTGCAGCCGCATCAGCTTCCTCCCGGTCATATGGAGTTTGCTGGCGGAGCATACGCGATTCTCGTGATCGACAAAGGTGTTGGAGTCGCTCCCCAAATCCGTGACCGATTGTTCGATCCCTTCGTCACCACTAAGACCGGCGGAAGCGGACTCGGGCTTTCAATTGTCCAGCGCGCCGTTCAAGCTCACGGCGGCCTTGTCACAGTGAGTCCACCTGACGAAGAAACGCGTTTCACGATCGTTTTACCAAAAGCGAGATCATTGCCATCGTAATGCAAGAATCTGAAGCAAGGCCAACGGTTCTCATCATCGATGATGAATCAGCGATCGTCGACACACTGCGAATTCTTCTGAAAAATGAAGGATTCGCGGCGCACGTCGCGTTCGGCGGCAAACAGGGACTGGATCAGATCGAAGCGATTCGTCCCGACATCATCATCTCCGACATTCGTATGCCTGCAGTTGGCGGACTCGACGTTCTGGCAGCAGCGAAAGCACAGGATCCCGATGTACCGGTGATTCTGATGACTGCGCAGGCATCGCTTCAATCGGCGATCTCGGCGGTGAATGACGGCGCGTTCCACTATGTGCAGAAGCCGTTTCACAACGACGCGCTCGTCGCAATCGTAAAGCGCGCGGCTGAAACACGGCAGCTCAAGACGGAAAACCGCGCGCTCAAGCGTGAGATCAAACGCCGCGACCTGGTTGGAAGGCCAATCGGTGCCAATCGCGCGTGGGTCGATGTGCTCAATGTTGTGGAGACAGTAGCCGGAAGTGATTCGACGGTTCTTCTTCAGGGCGAATCGGGGACGGGCAAGGGTGTCGTTGCTCGCTACATACATGAGCTGTCCACTCGCTCGGCTGGCCCGTTCGTTTCGATCAACTGCGGCGCGCTTCCCGAGTCGTTGCTCGAGAGCGAGCTCTTCGGTCACGTTCGTGGATCCTTCACCGGTGCGGTAAAGGACAAGGCGGGTCTTTTCTCCGCCGCCGAAAAGGGAACGTTCTTCCTGGATGAAATCGGTGAGACGACCGCGGCGAC
>JBDTNA010000319.1:0-4249 GCA_039933985.1 Gemmatimonadales bacterium
TCCTGCTCGCATTTCTCGGCGGAATACTCACGATACTGAGCCCATGTATTCTGCCAATCATTCCACTGGTGTTTTCCCGCGCCGACAGGTCGATGACGCGAGAAACGATTCCAATGCTGGCCGGTCTTGCAGTCGTCTTCGCGATAGTTGCATCTCTCGCGACTGCGAGCGCGGGGTGGATTGCACGTGCAAATGAAATTGGTCGCATCGGTGCTCTTGGCATTCTTGCCGTTGTTTCCGTTTCACTTCTCTTGCCTGCGTTCGCTGAGACGATCGCCAGACCGTTTGCCCGTTTAGGCGAGCGCATCGAGACGCTCGAGCGAAACCGCAACACGGTTGTCGCCAATCTCGTCATTGGAGGCGCGGTCGGACTTCTCTGGTCACCCTGTGCCGGCCCAATTCTCGGACTCGTCATTGCGGGAGCGGCATTGCAAGGGTCGAGCACTGATTCCATCGCGATGTTCGTCGCGTTCGCTACGGGTGCCGCGATGTCGCTCGCCGTCGCGCTTTTTGCCGGCGGAAGAATGTTGCAGAGGATGAAGCGTTACGCTGGATTGGACGCGTGGGTGCGCAGATCACTCGGAGCCGTCGGTCTTGCTGGAGTGTTTGTAATCGCTGCCGGATGGGACCAGCAACTGTTCGCCCGGGGCAGCGCGGTCGAGACGGCGGGGGCTGAGAAGTTTCTCGTGAAACGTCTGAGCAGCGCGAAGCGAGGCGGTAGTTCTCTGGACATCGGAAAATCCATTGATGAGTTCACCCGAGAGAGGTCGTCGATGATGCTGCCGGATGAAGGTCCCGCGCCTGACTTCGATGGAGGTGGCCCGTGGATCAATTCATCGGGATTGAAGCTCGCCGACCTCCGTGGAAAGGTCGTGATGGTGGAGTTCTGGACTTTCGCCTGCTACAACTGCCTCAACGCGCTGCCGCACGTGAAGGCACTGGAGGCCAAGTATCGTGATGCCGGTCTCGTCGTAATCGGAGTTCACACGCCAGAGCTTCCGCACGAGAAAATCGAGGCAAATGTCAGGAGCCAGGTGAAATCACTGGGGATCGTGTACCCGGTTGTCATCGACAATGGATACAAGATCTGGAATTCGTTTCACAATCAATACTGGCCCGCTGCGTACTTCATCGACGCGAGCGGCCGCATTCGCTATCACCATTTTGGTGAAGGGAAATACGAGGAGCAGGATCAGGTCGTTGCACAATTGTTGAGCGAGGCCCGGCAGAAAAAGTGAACTGTCGCCTGGTCGTTCCGGGCGGTGAAGCTATTGCCGATGAAGAGAACGCGCATGCGATCCAATCTCGTGCCCCAGCGTCACCGCCCGGAAGCGCCCGGGTTACTGTACGATCACCTGCTGCCAGCTGAACACCTGAGGCGAGCGCGGATCCACATGCAGGCGGAGCCACTCGATCACCGACGGCGTGCCGACGTCGTTCGCGGGCGACTCGATGCTGCGATCCACCACGATCTGCGTCACGTTCGGCAGCGCCGGCCCGCCGTAGTACGTCGTCACCCAGGGTACTGCGGCATCGACCCGGTAGTCGTGGCTGTCTCCCACGATCATGAGCACCTTGCCCTGATACGCGCTCGCCAGCTGGCCGAGGCGGTCGACCCAGGTCTGGTGCGCGGTGAACATGGCGCCGGCCGCGCGATCGTCAGGGTGCCACAGATCGCCCTGCAAGAAGAGCACGATGCCAACCGAGCCCTGGGCGCGCGCGGTCGCGAAGGCCTGCTCGAGCCATGCGATGTTCGCTGCCTGGCGCGCCGTGACTTCGGCGATCCGGCTTGTCGCTTCGGCCGCGGTCTCGGGCATCGGCACACCGCTCACGACCCGGTTCGTGAACCACTTGTCGAGCCCATTGTTGGAGCCGATGATGTGCAGGACCTCGAACGTCACCCGAGATTCGACCCAGAGCTGGTTCTCGGGATATCCCGGCTGCGCCTCGACGGTAATGTTCCGGCCGCCGAGTGACCGGCCCGGCACCGGAAAGAGGAGCGAACGGACTTTCGCGAGGCGATCGAGCGGGTTGTAGCCGCCATTGTTCGCGCGGTGGCAATCGGTCCAGTCGTTGTCGCCGATGGCGTAGATGAACGGATCCTTGAAGGTCTGGTACAGGTCCGCGGAAATCTGGAGCCTCGCGTCGCTGCACTGTTCGCTGCCCGACTTGAGGTCGCCGACGTTCACCACCTCGCGCACTTTCGGATCCCGGTTGATGGCGTCCACCATCGTGGGGAACAGCGCGATTGCGGCATTGCCGTAGGGCGTGTCACCGATTACGGCTATGTCGAGGGGATTGGCGGATTGATTGATCGCGACGCTCGCCGAAGGGGTGGCGCCGGGCGAGGCGCTGGATTCGGTGAGGGTCGGGGAATGGTCGCTGCAGGCAGTCGTCAGCAATATCATCAGGGTCACGGCGGCAAATCGTTTCATTCGGTGGCGCTCCTCGGGGGGCACGCAGCGCCGCTCGTCAGGGGGGCGCGTGCGCGGGATGATGGCGGGTCGGTGACGAACGATGGAGATAGCCGCTGGGTGTCGCGGGGAGATCACGGACCGGTGACCCTGGTGTAACGAAGAATCTCGAGCGCTAGTTTTGGGCAGTGTGTGACAACACGTCGCCAGCATCACTCCGAAAATTCTGCAGATGATTCGCCTCCGATATCCGCAGTTGCTGTTTTGTTTGACCTCTGCGTGCTCACCTCTCAGAGTCGCGGAAAATTTGCTGTCGAGCGGCCAGTCCATCCGCTCGCCGGATGTCGCATACGGCAGCGATTCCAGGCAACGGCTTGATGTATATCGCCCGCGGGCAAGGGGAAATCCCGCGCCCGTCGTCGTCTTCCTGTACGGAGGACGGTGGCAGAGCGGCTCGAAGGATCAGTACCGATTGCTTGGCGATGCGCTCGCACGTCGAGGCGTGGTTGTCGTGGTGCCCGACTACCGGCTGTACCCCGAAGTAAAGTTTCCTGCCTGGGTGGAGGATGCTGCTCAGGCCGTGAAGTGGACGCGCAATAACATCGAGCGGCTTGGCGGCGATACGGCACGGATATGGATGGTGGGGCATTCGTCAGGGGCGCACACAGCGGTCTTGCTAGCGCTCGATGACCGGTACCTTCGCGACGCCGGATTGCCCGCGAATGCAATGCGCGGCTACGTGAGTATCGCCGGTCCGGTGGACACCGTCTGGACTGATGCGGATGTGCAGGCACTCATGGGGCCGCCCGAGGGTTGGCCCGCGACCTACCCTCGCACTCATATAAGAGAGGAAAGGGAAACGAATCTGCTTTTTCTGCACGGCTCTCAAGACAAGACTGTCTCCGCGAGTAATTCAATCACCCTCGCCGTGCGCATACGTAAGAGCGGCGGCTGCGCGAGAGCGGTCGTGTATCGCGGCGTGGGCCATGTCGAGATCGTCGTTGCGTTCTCGGTACCTCAGTTGGGCATCGCGCCTGTGATGAGTGATGTGCTGGACTTCATTCATCAACCGCGCACAAAGAAGTGCACAAATGGGCATGGCTGTTGCCCTACTCATGTATCCAATCAAAGCGAGAAATCGATGGCCGAACAGGGCAGCGGGTACAAGCACGACTCGAGCGACAGGAAGCTGGACCAGTCTGCGGAAGCAGCGAACGAATCAGGTCAGACAAGCGACACGCAGCACTCCTCGGGAGCGGGCCACGACCGCGAAGAGATTGCAAAGCACGACGACGCCGGTAAGGATCGTCTGTTCGAAGGACGCCAGCAGCATGATGACGCAGAGAAGAACAGCGAAAAGACGCGACTGGCAAAGGACGTCGCCGACCACCATCACCCGGTGGATGAAGCTAACGATTGAACATCCCCGAGTAATGCATGTTCGCGACCATCCAGCGTCCTCCTTGTTTCACCAGTGTCAGGCTTTCGCGTCCGCTCTGAACTTCCGTGACGCCAGACTTTGTTACCGTGGTGAAGACGAAATACCCGTTGCATAGCACAGTTTCGGAGCCATACGCTCGGCATCTCTGCGACCTCGAGTCCAGGTTAACGTACGCGAAGCTCGCGAGACCGTTGATGAACCCCATCCACTGCGCTTTGCCGACGAACAAAAGCGGTGTGTATACTCCGGTAAACACCTCCACGTCATCTGCCACGTATGGCGAATACGCCTTGTAGTCTCCACTGTTAAAGGAGGTCAATACCTTGTCTATGACCGCCTTCGCTTCTGTCACTGCGGCGCTCTGTTGCGCCTGCACAGGGATTGCGATGGCGAC
>JBDTNA010000320.1:0-4244 GCA_039933985.1 Gemmatimonadales bacterium
ATGTGAAAAATGCGTTCGAACGATGCTTGGACTGCTCGCGCTTGGAAGACTGCGCGACGCACCGACATTTCCTTTTGATGATGTCACTCCGGCGATGCTCGAACCGATCTGGATCGACAGCCCTGGCATCCTGCCGTATTACCAGGAGTGCATCGAGCCCCTTCGCGCTCGCGGAAGATCGGACCTGGTAAAACCGATTCTGCAGAAAATGGATGCATATCGCCGCTGGCGGCGCCGCGAGAAACTCCGAAATCTCGCGCGAAATGCGAGGAGGCTTATTCAGTAGCAGCAGCAAAAAGGGGCAGCCGGTGGCTGCCCCTTTTTCATTACCCCCTGCGAACGTCAGCGCTTGAAGATGCCTTTGAGCTTCTTCTTTGCCGCTTCCTTGGCGGCTGCCTTCGCCGCTTCGGTTGCTGCGTCCTTGGCTCCAGCCTTCGCAGCGGCGGTCGCGGAGTCGACATTCAGCGTCGGATCTTCCGCGACCTTGTCCGTCGAACCACTGGCGCCGTTCGCACCGGCCATCGATCCGTTGAGGCTCGGCATCTCCATCATCTTGTAATCGTGCGGGATCGCGAACGTTGACGCGGGAATGTTCCCACCTTTGAAGTTCAGCATCTCCATCGTCGTCACGCTCGTCGTCTGCTTGCCCTTGTCGTCGGTGCTGACCATGTTCGTGATCGTCTTCAGCGGGACGCCGTTCTTCGGCATTCTCGCCATCGCGGCACCCATCTGCGTCTTGAAATCAGGATTGTTGAACATGTCGCCCATCTGCGACATCTGCTGACTGTTCCCGACGAACGGATTCGCAATCTTCAGGGCCGGGGAGAAGTAGTAGTCGGTCGTGCTGACAGTCGAGTTCTTGCTCGAGCGTCCGAACATGCTGACGTTCATCGTGTATCTCTGAGTCATCTGCATGTGCTTCGTCGGATATCCCTGGATCGTCTCGCCGGCGCCCATGTCATGCGCTTCGATCTTGACGTCGGACATCTGCATTTTGACCAGGCCGCCCATTGCGCCCATCATTTTGCTCAGGCCGGCCATCATGTTCGCCATGTCCCACTTCATGTAGGACTTCTCCGCGGGATTCACGAGGAACATCTCTGCTCCGCCGTTCTTGACGATGAAGTAGGTGCCCTTCCCTCCAAATGCCCCACTTCCGCCACTGCTTGCAGCCGCCTCGAGAATCTCGAGCTTGGCATCGTCGCCGGCGTACGTGCCGCGACCCCGCATAGTGACCTGTTCCTTGTTCCCCGTCTGCTTGCTCGTGGATTTCATCACGAACTCGTAGGTCATGCCATCGGTCAGCGGCAGCGCAGCCGCGAAGACGAACGGGATCGCTGCGATCGACACGTATTTTGCCGCACGGCTGAAACTGAGCTGCATTGCTGATTCTCCTCCTCGGACTGAGGCGGGTGAGGGTTTCTTGAACGCTACAACATACGTTCCCGACTCTTTTCTGCCAGTGAAATCAGCGGGAGGTAGCACCGCCATCGGGATTGGACGATTTGCGCGGCAAATCGATAACGGCGGCAAGCCGCGCCGCTTCGGCCGCCCGGAGCCGATAAGGCGCATCCGCCCGCGCCCAGGCCGACGCGACGGTCTTGAATTCGGCGGCGGCTTTTGCGGGGCTTCCGGCGCGCTGGTAGGCCTGGCCGAGGAGCTCGTGCAGCTCAGTGCGCGTGATATAGTAGTTCGAAGCGTCGATCGAGCCGTGTAGTGCGGCGGTGAGCACTGTAACGGCTTCCGGGGACCGCCCGGAAGCCATCAGAAGTTTGGCGAGCTCGTAATTCTCCCGTGTAAATCCTTCCGTCAGCGAAGAAATCGATTTGCGGAATTCTTCGATCGCACCTGCCGAATCACCGCGAATCCGAAGCAGAAGTCCACGAGCATAGAAATGAAGTTGACGGTCTCGCCCGAAGAGGCTTCGGGATCCTATTTGCTGAAGATCTACTGCCACCCGCACGAGACGGGCGGTATCGCCCAACGCGGCCAGGGCCGTTGCGAAATGCGCGAGCGCCCACGTCTTCGAGCGCGCCTGCATACCGCCACTTCTGAAATTCGAGCCGAGCTTCGAAAGCGAATCAAAGTATGCCGCTGATCTCTTCGCACTTCCCGCTTCGAAGAGCGCGTGTCCCAGTGCCTGCTGAGGGAGAACGGCGATCGACGTCGGCTGACTCGCCAGCGCAAGTGCATCGGCGAAGCGACCCTGATTGCGCAGGCTGACCAACAGCAGCCAGCGAGCTGACGCGGCTTCGTCAGGTGTTGCATCAAGGGATGCTCGAAGGCGAGGATCGACCTCGGCGAACTTTCCCGCCCTCAATCCATAGATGTTCGGCCTTGGGTCACCGATTCGGGAGCGCGGCGCAATCGAATCGCTGGATTCCACGACTTTCAGAGCCTCCTCGAATCGGCCCTGTCGCTCCAGTACGTCTGCCAGCCGTCCAATGGCGCCGAGCGATCGCGGGTGCGTTTGAAGCCATTCACGCGCGGCGCGTTCCGCCGCGTCGAGTGAATCCATTGAGATCAGACCCACAACCTCGAGGTTGAAAGCGTCGCAGACCCGGCACTGCGGGGATTCAACTCCAGCCCTCATCTCCATTCGGCCAACGAGTCGCGCCGATTCGACAGCTCCGGCGTAATCACCGACCGTCGATCGAACGCTGCCGAGGAGAAATTGAGCGTCGGGCTCGCTTGGATAACGCGTCGCGAGCGTCTCGGCAATCGCGAGCGCTGCTGGATCGACAAGCGCGGTCGCGAGAGTTCCTTCGATGAAGAGGCGCTCTCGCTCTGTTCCGCGTTTCGCGATGCGGCGAAGCCGATCGTACGTTTCCGGTTCCTGAGGAAGCGACGCGAGAGTCGCGGTACGCCACGCGTAGAACGCGGCCATTGGAAACGTCGAATCTTCAGCGACGGCTGCATTGAAGAGACGATATGCGGCTGCGGCATCTCCGTCGTAGTAGAGGCGCAGACCTTCCTCGTATAGGCGATACGCCGGCAGCGAATGAGTTGTCACTGAAGCGATCGCTGTCGGGGGCGGAGCAACCCGGAAATCCTGCGCGAGCGCGGCAGTGGCTGCATCGGCGAGCTCGAACACGTCGGCGCCCGTCACCGAATACACGCGCTGGATTGCGCCTGTTTTCAGGTTGACGCGACGGAGATCGAGCAAGAGGCGACCTGCATTCCCGCGAACAGTTGCCTCGAGCACTTCTACGGCACCGGCCTTTGCTGCGGCACTTCCAACAGTGGCAGTTGTCGTGTCGGCGCGTTTCATCGCCGCGAGAACTTCCTGTACGCGAGCGTTCGAGAGTACCTGAACGCCATTCAGGCGCGCGAGGCTCGTCGCGAGCATGTCGGTGAACGTGCTCGCGTTTCCGATGCTGTCCGCGGCGAGAAAATGGACATCGCCTACCGCCAGCAGCTCGGGGACGTTGGTTCGGGGCCACAGATTGATGGCTGCGGTCACAACCAGCGCCGTGGCGATGGCGCCGAGGACAACGAATGGCGCGCGAATGCGTCGGCGGCGTGGAGTGGCGGGTTCCGTGGCCGTAGTCGCATGCGGTACGGGTGAGCCGGGCGGAATGGAACCAATGGCGGCTTCTCTTTCCAACGGCGGCGAAGCAGCTGGAGAGCCCACCACGACAGCCTTCTGTGAGGCGGACGGCGTGGGACGAGTGTCGCGCTGAAGTCGCTCAGCAAGCTCGCTTACCTGCGGATCGGGATCCATTTCCATCTCCGACCGCATGAGCGTCTCGTACAGACGTGCATGCCGGACAGCCGCGGTGCGATCGCCTGAGGCGGCGAGGGCTTCCATGAGTCCGATGGCAGGACGAGAGTCCAACGGACTGATTGCGACGCGGCGCCGCCAAGCGTCGATGGCCGCTACATGATCGTCTTTTGCCGAGGACCTTTTTGCGATCGTTTCGAGTGCCGCGCACGCGATACCGGTGGTCCTTTCCCGTTCTCGCTCGACCCAGTGATCGAACTCCGGGGCGTCGCTCAGATGAAAACCGTCGAGGAAGGGCCCGGCGTAAAGCGCGCTGATCCGTTCGGGATCGGTTGTGCCAATAAATTCGTCGATGTCGCTCGTCAGACTCTGGTGATCGAGCCTGAACTCGGCATCCCCGGCGATGAGCGGTCGATTGAGCGTTCGCCGCATCGAATAAACCAGCTGTGCAAGGGAGTGGCGGGCGTGCTCATCATCCCTGGCAGGCCACAGGTATGCGAGAACCTTGTCCCTGCTTATC
>JBDTNA010000321.1:0-4204 GCA_039933985.1 Gemmatimonadales bacterium
GGCGATATTCGCGATGAGCCGGCGACCGCCGTTCTCGTCTCGACTCTGTATGGCGGAAGCAGAATCGTCGACATGCTCGTCGGCGATCCGCTTCCGCGGATCTGTTGAGGATGACCGCCCTGAGCAGCAATCCGCTTGCTATGTCTGTCGAACAGCGCCTGCTCGACAGAAATCCCGTTTTCAACGAGTTCTTCGCTCGTGAGTCTGAGCGACTCGCCGCGGCGTGCCGCGAGATGTCGCAGCGTTTTCTTGCTGGCGGGAGACTGCTCGCATTCGGCCGTGGCGCTTACATGACCGATGCGCAGCACGTCTCGGTTGAATTCGTTCATCCCGTGATCGTCGGGAAGCGCGCCCTTCCAGCAATCGACATATCGGCGAATTTCCGGCCATGGCTCCGGACTCTGCTGCGACCCGAAGACATGGTGATGGGATTCGGGCCACCGGAAGGCGATCCCGAAGTGTGGGAGGCGCTCGACTGGGCATACGCGCGAGGCGCGATGACCTTCGCGCTTCCGGGCATTGCCGACAACGATGCCTCCTACTCGGTGACGAGCCCAACGCACGATCCGTTCATTCACCAGGAGCTGATCGAGCTGCTCTACCACACGCTCTGGGAAACTGTTCACGTATTCTTCGAGCACCGGGAGCTTGGACACGACGTCGGAGCCGCAGGCTTTCTCTATCCGTTCCTCGGCAGCTCAAAAGCCGAACAGCCTGACCTGCTTGGCGAAGTTGCGAGCTCGATAAAGATGAAAGTCGCTGACGATGAAGCCCTGCGCGGACGAGTTGCCGATGAGGAGTCGGAATGCATCGCCGCCGCAATCGTTGCGATTCACGACAGAGTCTCGTCCGGCGGCAAGCTGGTCATCTTCGGCAATGGCGGATCAGCGACGGACGCAAATGACTGGGCGCTCGATTGCATCGATCCCCCGCAGGGATACCGGGCGATACCGGCTATCTCGCTGTCGATGGAGCCGGCAAATGTCACGGCCATCGCGAACGATGTAGGGACCGATGTCATCTTCGTTCGCCAGCTGATCGCGCACGGTGAGACCGGCGACGTTGCGGTTGCGATATCGACGAGCGGTGGATCACGGAATGTCATCGCCGCGCTCGAGGAAGCGCGAAAACGAAACATGATGACAGTTGCGCTGCTCGGTTATGACGGCGGGGAGATCAAGCGGCGCGGAATCGCCGATCACATCGTGGTGGTCCAGTCGGACTACATCCCCAGGATCCAGGAAGTACAGGCTTCCATCTATCACGTCATTCGCGAAGGCCTGGAGGTGATTCATCGTGGCAAAATTTGAGCTCTTCGGCACGTCGACTTGTCAGTACACCCTCGAGCTGCGCGATTGGCTCGAGATTCGTCGGGCTGACTTTGAGGAGTATGACGTCGAGGCCGATCCGGAAGCGCGTCGCAGGATGCGCGAGTTCGTCGGAATGGAGCGAACCGTTCCGGTTCTCGTCGAGAATGGAAAGGTGGTCCAGATCGGATGGCAGGGCCGTGGCTGCGTGGTAGGCGAATAGGATCTGCGTGAACAGCGCGTGCTCCGTTCGCGTTCGCGGCGTCGTGCAAGGCGTCGGATTCCGGCCCTTCGTGTATCGGCTGGCGCGCGAGAACACGCTCGCCGGATGGGTTCTCAACGCCGGTGAAGGCGTCGAGATTCACGTCGAGGGACCTGCTGACCGGATACGTAACTTCGTTCGTGATCTGAATGCGCAGGCGCCCGCCGCCTCGGCAATTGCCGGCATCGAAGTCAAGCCTGTTTCGCCGACCGGCGTCGTCGACTTTGACATCCGCGAAAGCTCGAGGCAGTCGAACCCGACGGTTCGCATCTCGCCAGATCTCCCGGTGTGCGAGAAATGCTTCGACGAGCTGTTTGACGATCAAAATCCGAGATTTCTCTACCCATACATCAATTGCACGGAGTGCGGGCCGCGGTACTCGATCATCCGCTCGCTGCCATACGATCGTGATGCGACGACTATGGGCGAATGGAAGATGGATGAGAGATGCGCGGGAGAGTATCACGATCCAACAAGTCGCCGGTTCCACGCACAGCCAATCGCATGCCCCGACTGTGGTCCTCAGTATCGACTGGAAGGCGTGGAAGCCAGCCATGGCAGTGACACTGATGCCATTCGCGGCGCAGCGCTTCTGCTTTGCGAGGGAAGAATTCTCGCCGTAAAAGGACTCGGCGGTTATCACCTCGCGTGCGATGCGCGCAACGCGGCTGCGGTCGAGCTTCTCAGAGAGCGAAAATTCCGGAAGGAAAAACCGTTCGCCCTGATGGTGAGTGATCTCTCGACCGCACTATCGTTCGCCACGATCTCTGCGGAAGCCGAAGCGCTTTTGAAATGCGCCGCCCGTCCGATAGTTCTCGTACCTTCGAAGACCGAGCTGCAGGGCGTCGCGCCAGACAATGACTCCGTCGGCATCATGCTTCCGTACACCCCCTTGCATCACATGCTGTTCGCCGCCGGTGCACCCGATGTCCTCGTGATGACGAGCGCGAATCACTCCAGCGAGCCAATCGCGTACGAGGATGATGATGCTCGCGAGAGACTCGGCGGAATTGCGGATGCATTTCTCGTTGGCGAACGCGAGATCGCGCGTCGGGTAGAAGATTCTGTAGCGCGCGTGGGCCCGCTGGGCTCGACAATTCTCAGGCGAAGCCGCGGGTATGCGCCAGGCGCAGTCGCGACACTGCCCGCGACAAAACCGATCCTCGCTCTCGGAGCGGATCTGAAGAGCACAGTCACGCTCGTCGTGGACGGCCAGGCGTTCGTCAGCCAGCATCTTGGCGATCTTGCTCACTATCCCGCTTTCCGCGCGTTCGAAGAGACCGTGCGCGATCTGCTCGAGATGTACGAAGTGGACACTGAGGATCTAACGGTCGTCACGGACCTTCATCCTCAGTATCTGTCGAGCGGATATGCGAAGTCGCTTCACGCGGGCGGTCATAACGCGGTTCAGCACCACCGCGCACACGTCGCATCGGTTCTGGCCGAGCGCGGGGAGTGGGAGAGGCGTGTGGTTGGGGTTGCGCTGGACGGGACGGGTTTCGGCGAGGACGGAACGATCTGGGGTGGCGAGCTGTTTGTCGGCAGCGTGTCGACGAGCTTCGACCGAGTCGGTCACTTTCGTCCGGCCACGCTCGTTGGCGGGGATGCTGCTGCGCAATATCCAGTGCAGGCTGCGACCGGATTTCTGGGGCAGCTCGACTCTCTTCCTGATCTGGAACGCGATCCGTTTGGCTTTCCGACACGCTATCGACATTCGGTGCAGCTGATGAACACGGGCACCCGGACGTTCACGACAACATCGGCCGGTCGTCTTTTCGATGCGGTGGCAGCAGTGCTCGGATTCACTCGCGAGATCACGTTCGAAGGGCAGGCGGCTATCTGGCTCGAGCAGATTGCCCGAAAATCAGCCGCGACTGAGGCCTATGACTTTCCTTTCCAGGATGGAGAGCTTGATTTCCGGCCATTGATCGGTGCAGTCGTCGCCGACCGGCAGCGCGGACGGGACGTCCGCGACATTGCGCGCTCATTTCATGCAGGTGTCGCGACTGGATTGTACCACGCGATCGTCGAGACGTGTGAGAAGCACGACGTCGAGACTGTCGTTGCATCCGGAGGAGTCTTCCAGAACGAAATGCTGCTCGAGGATTTGTCCGGCATGCTGTCGAAGCGACATCTGACGTTCTGGACAAATCACGCAGTACCGCCCAACGATGGCGGCATCAGCCTGGGGCAGGCTGCACTTTCGGCGTTCAGCGATGCATGAGCTTTCGATTGCAGTGAGCATTGTCGAGATCGCACAGGAAGAGAGCGAGCGGCTTGGAAGCAAGGTGAGCGCCGTTCATCTGAAGCTTGGACCGTTATCCGGGATCGTTAAGGAAGCATTGCTGTTCTCTTATGACGTCGCCTGTCAGGACACACCACTTGAGGGATCCACACTCGTGATTCTGGAAACACCGCTCGTTGTATTCTGTCCGCAGTGCGAATTGGAGCGCACGCTCGCGTCAGCGCAGTCGCTGTGCTGTTTCGAGTGCGGCACTCCGACGCCGGATGTTCTTGGCGGTCGCGAGCTTCAGCTAGTCGGACTGGAGATAGAAGAGTGAATCGAGAGCCGCGTCTTGTCGAAGTGCGCAGAAACGTTCTCAAGCGGAACGACATTCTCGCGCGCGAGCTGCGC
>JBDTNA010000322.1:0-4180 GCA_039933985.1 Gemmatimonadales bacterium
GACAACCAGCTTCTCGTCGCAGACGGCGAGACGGCAGTCATCGGCGGACTGACTGTAACACAGGTGACGAGCTCGAAGAGCGGCATTCCGCTGCTCGTCGATCTTCCGATCATCGGCAGATTGTTCGGCACGACCCGCACGTCGGAGCAGAAGCGGGATCTCCTGATTCTCGTAACGCCGCACATCATCGATGAGGGCGAGCGTCAGCTCACCCCACGCGTCGGCGCCAACGCTCCGCTGCCCAAGCGCTAGGAATCATCAATGCTGATATTCACGATGAGACGCGCGGGACGAGCCGCCGTGCTTGCTGCCGCCCTGATTACCGCGGCGGCATGCACGGACGCGAGCGGCGTCGGCGGCAACACTGCTGACAAGTCGCCTCCGACCATCCACCTCTCGAAGGCTGGAACGACGCCCGACACCGTTCTCGCATTCCAGGTCGAGGTGAAGGACAACCTCGGCATCAAGACGATCAAGGTGAACTTGAGCGGCGGTCTTACGCTCGCGTTCGACACGACGTTTACCAGCGCCAACACCGACGCAATCGTTCCATTCTCCATTTCGGTGCCACGCTCGATCCCGCGGGGAACGCCGGTCATCGTCAGCGCTTATGCGCTCGATGGCGCACTGAACAAGTCCCCCACTGACACACTCAACCTTACTGTCGGCAATGTCCCGGCAGCCGAGGTTCGCGTGAACAGCCCGGCCAGCGGAACGGTCGCTGTCGTCGGCAAGTCGATCATCCTTTCGCTGAGCGGACGGTCGGCTGTGAAGATCAGATCGATCGGCTTCAGGACGTCCGGCAGCTTCATTGTCGCGGACTCCGCAGTCTATGGAAGTCCGATGCCTGATTCCGTCTCGACGCTCGATACGCTCGCCATTCCGGCGAACGCACCGACGGGACCGCTGACAATCGCGCCATTCATTCTCGATTCACTCGGTCAGCGCACAGTCGGACCAGCGACCGTTCTGAACATTCAGCTCCCTTCGTCCATCAACTCGACGCCGGTAGTGAGCTTCACGCACTCGAACAGGGTCGAGGTCAACGACACCCTGCACATCGAGGCGACGGATCAAACGGGAATTACTGCGCTCGGATATGAGGTGCGGCGAGTACCAGGTGGGGCCATAGATGCGAGAGATTCGCTCACGTCGAACGGCAACATCACATCGCAGATCCGCACGTTTGACATGCGCCTTCCTTACACGACCTTCCCGACGACCGTCTACATCCAGGCGTTCGCTCGCAATTCGAATGGCGTCCGCGCCTATGCGAAGCTCGCAAGCGGAGCAGATCGCATCGATACAGTGGTAGTCGTCGCCGGCTCGACCAAGCCACTGCCTTCGGGTGGTGTGGTCGCGGATGCTCTCTATCATCCGAGAACGGACAGGCTGTACTTCACGAACATCGAGCGAAACCAGCTCGAGGTGTTCAGTCTCACCGATTCGACCTTCAAGGCACCAGTGCTTGTCGGATCGCGTCCGTGGGGTATCGCAGCCTGGCCGCGTGACCACAACGGTACAATGGCCGACACGCTGCTCGTGGCGAACTCCGGTGGCACGGACATCAGCTATGTAAACCTGAACGCATCCGGCAGCGGCCGCGAAGTGTTCCGGTACCAGCTGCCGAACATCATCGCCTACACGGTTACATCGAAGCGAAGCCCGGCCGGGTTCCTTGTAACGGAACGCACCGCGTACGACTTCTCCGATCGACCGCAGTTCATCGGCACAGCGTGCAAAGGATTGGGCTTCGCTTGCGGCGACGTGGTCCTGACCTACTCGACCACACCGACGCAGGGTCAGAGCGAGCCGTTCGACAAGAACAACGGTACGCTGCGGTGGGAAAATCTCACCGCCGGCAAATCGCACTTCTACTTCGAGCAGGCGATGGGCCAGGATGCAAACAGCTCAGACACGCTCGAGATCATTCGCTTCGACGGAAACACTGGTGCGAGAACGGTGCTCGTTCCGCAGCTCCAGAACGCCGTCACCGCGGGTGGCCAGACCTTCAACTACTCGATCACGGTGCGGAAGAACGCACTCGGATTCCGGGACACGACATTCGTTCGCAACTCGGGCAATTTCACGCGAGCAGCTTACGGCGAGGGTGGACCGGTCAAGGGAACGCGGGCGATTACGTTCGATGTCAATCGTGGATTCCAGACGTCGGTCACGGATATCAGTGGCCTGACGGGGACGATTCCATCGCCGGTCATCGACCTCGGCATCTCAGGATCGCAGGATGTCAGCGACTTTGTCGCCAATACGTTTGCAAGCGTGAAAGGCGTCGCAATGAACTTCGACGGATCACTCACCGGAATTCGCGCCGACTCTACATACCTGCTCAACCTGCAGCTCAGACTTCAGGGAATACTCGGCACCACGCAAAGCAACGCTGGTCTCGACTTCCATCCGTCGAACAGTGGTCCAAACTCCTTCCCGCTTTCGTCGAGGCTCGTGTTCGCGGCGTCGGCGGAACCACAGATCGACATCTTCGACAGCTACTGCTACAAGAAGGTGGCGACGGTTCCGGTTCGCGACCCGATCATCGGTCCGATCAAGGCCGCACTGCGAACATCCAGCGGGCAGATAGTGCTGGTGGGTGCGACGGGCCGAGGGGTTGTCATCGTGACGCTGCCGAATACGTTTACGACAAGCTGCCTGTAGCGCTCGGGTCCTGAACCCAAGGGACTTTCTCGAGATGACTTTACAACGCGAGCCCGGCTGAAGAGCCGGGCTCGCGCGTTTGGAGGCCCATGCTTCGTTTCACCACCGCGGGAGAATCGCACGGCCCGGCGCTCGTCTCGATACTCGAGGGCGCGCCGGCTGGCATTCCATTGCTCGCGGCCGACGTGAATGCGGAGCTGGCGCGCCGTCAGCAGGGTTATGGCCGCGGCCGGCGCATGCAGATCGAACAGGATGCGGCCGAGCTCTTGTCTGGCGTGCGAGCCGGTTACACGATCGGGTCTCCCATTGCGATGCTGATTCACAATCGCGACTGGAAGAACTGGAGCGAGATCATGGATCCCGCTCGCACTGCGGATGATGACGCCGGCGCGCGAAAGAGATCCGTCACGCGTCCGCGTCCTGGTCATGCCGATCTTCCGGGAATGCTCAAGTACGATCGGGAAGATGCGCGCGACATTCTCGAGCGCGCGTCGGCTCGCGAAACGACGGCGCGCGTTGCAGCCGGAGCAATCTGCCGAAAGCTGCTCTCGGAGATCGGCATAACGATCGGCTCTCATATAGTAGAGCTTGGCGGGATCGCGGCGAAGATTCCGGACGAGTTGCCGGAAAACCTGAATGACGCGGCCGATCAGTCACCGCTTCGCACACTCGACAGCGAAGCCGAGCAGGAAATGATCGCGCGCATCGACGCGGCAAAGAAGGAAGGCGATACGCTGGGCGGAGTTTGCGAGGTCGTCTGTCGCGGCGTGCCGATTGGTATGGGATCCCATATATCGTGGGACCGCAAGCTCGACGGACGTATCGGCGCGGCGATGATGTCGATACCGGCGGTGAAGGGAGTGGAGATCGGCGCCGGATTCACGGCGGCAAGACAGCGCGGGTCCGAAGTTCATGATGAAATTCACGCGGCTCGGGACCATCGTCGCGGTGGAGACGTCGCGCGCCGAACCAATCGCGCGGGTGGGCTCGAGGGCGGCATGACGAACGGCGAGCCCCTGATCGTTCGCGTGGCGATGAAGCCTATCAGCACTCTGATGAGGCCTCTGGCGACTGTCGAGATGAAGACTGGAGAACCGGCTCAGGCCGTGGCGGAGCGCAGTGATGTAACTGCGGTGCCGGCGATGGGAGTGATCGCGGAAGCGATGCTTGCGTTCGTTGTCGCCCAGGCGGCGATCGAAAAATTCGGTGGGGACTCGCTCGGAGAGCTGAAGCGGAACCTCGAAGGGTATCTAGTACAGATCGGCAGGCGTGGCCCCCAGGCCTAATGTGATTCTGGTGGGGCTTTCCGGGTCAGGAAAGACCGCCATCGGGAGGGCAGCGGCCCGGGAGCTTCACTGGCCATTCATCGACTTCGATACAGAAATCGAGCGCCGGGAGCACGCCACGGTCCAGCACATCTTTGCCACAAAAGGCGAGGCCCACTTTCGGGACCTCGAGCAGGCTTTTACGAGGGAAATAGTTACCTGCAGCGGAACGATTATGTCTGCAG
>JBDTNA010000323.1:0-4172 GCA_039933985.1 Gemmatimonadales bacterium
GATCCTGATCAGCGGCGACGGAGTTGACCATAACTCAGGAAGGACCTTCGTCGCGATGCAGGCGAATGTCTCGGGATTCCGGAAGAACTTCGAGACATTGATGGTGAGCGTCTCGATCAGGCGGTCGTACTCGATCGGATCGGTGTCGAGAATACCGGCGTACTCGGAATGCGTGCTCGCGCCCTTGGCGCGCATTCTTACGGATATGCGCCGCTTGAGGCAGGTGTCCTTGTAGCTCGTGCAACGAAATCCACGCTCACGCTCGATCTTTCTACAGAGAGCGAGGAAGCCCGGATCGTTAGCGGCTGGCGAAGTTTGCACTTGCCGCGGCCGCCCGCCGGTATGCAGCCTGCGCTTCTTCAGCGCGACCCTGACGGCCGAGTGAATCTCCGAGATTGCGGTAGAGCTGTGGCATTGCGCAGTCAGTTTTTACAGCGCGCTCGAGTGCTTCACGTGCATCGTCGAAATTCCCGCAGGCTTCCTGCGCTACCGAAAGATTGTTGAGTAGAACTGCAGAGGAAGGATATCGCGATACACCTTCGGCGAGAACGTCGACTGCCTTGTCGGGATCGCCGCGCATGACAGCTTCCATCCCGGCGTAATGAAACCACGCCGCCGGAGGCGCGCTTCCTCCCCACGCATCGCGGGCCGCCTCGAGGGCGCGCGACGCAGCGTCAACATCGCCTTTCTGAAGCGCGAGTGAGGCCAATCCCACGTGCGCGAGCGGTTCGGGCTTCGCCGATCTCGATACGACCTGCTCGAGCGCGAGTCGCGCCTTACCGAGTTGACCAAGCCGCTCATAGGCGTACGCCATGTTGACAAGTACAGCCGCCGCTCGCGGCGCTGAAACGGCTGCGCGCTGCAGCGCCGTCGCCGCATCATTCCAGCGACTCTCGCGAAGCGCGATGAGTCCAAGATAGAACGCAGCCGATGAATCGCTCGCACGCAGCTCCGCAATCCGCTTGAACTCGCGCGCGGAATCGCTGTACATGCGAGCCCGGTAGAACGCCATCCCCAGGTTGCGGTGCTCCGTTATTACACTTTCGGGAACGACAGACTGCTCCACATCGCGCACGCCAACCGGCATGATGAACGCGCCGGACAACAATCCGAACAGCGCTTTTCCCGTGTCGAATTCGCCGAGCTTGGAAACGCGCATCAGCTCATGCACATCTCGGAAGCCATCAATGAGTGGAAGAAGCCTCTGTTGCTCCTCGCTCAAAGCAATGCTGTTTCTCAGCAGCTGCTGGCGATCCAGCGCAAACACGACATCGAAGCTCGGAAGCTTCTTCTCGATCAGGGACCATTCGTCGACTCGCCGCGCTCCCTCGAGGAGCAGGCTCTGCGGATCGACTGATACCACACGCGAGCCCGCCGGAGGACGAACACCCGGCTCGAAGCTGAACAATCCGTCGTTCCATTTAAACATCAGAAAGACGGAGTCTTCGGTCCCAAGATTTCTTCCGTGGATGGTCGCGTGACAGATGCGACCATTCTCGAAGCAGATTGCGCCGCCGGAACCGGGTACGGTCAAGCTCAGCGTCCCGGACTTCCGTCCCATTGCAAGCAGCTGAAGAACGTCTGGAAGACTCGCTTCACTGAGGTTGCCTCGAATTGCCACTACCGAAGCTCCTCGATGATCCGGTCGGCAACTTCAGGCCACGCGGTGATGATTTTCTCCGGATCCATTACGGGCGTGCGGCTGCCCAGAGATCCGGCGACACCAAGGCGCCCGACACCTTGCTCGAGCGCAGGCGCGATCTCGGCAAGAAACGACTCGAACTCGCCGTCATGCCATTCGCCTTTTTGGGGACGCCCGTTTCGTTCGCCGGAAATCATATGGCTAAGCTATGCCTTAGCCGGTTGTCAGTTCAATGGACCGAAGAGCGCGTCCAGACTGCTGTTGAGATCCGTTTCGAGATCGCGACCGTTTTGAGTCGCATCGCCGACGTCGGCGGCACCGCCGACGGCATCACGGAATTCAGCGAAGTAAAGTCGGACGAGGCCGAGCGTGCTGTCTCTGTCAAAGGCAGCAAGCAACAGGCAGTCGCTCCCTGCTGCCGCGCACGTACCCATGAATACGCCCTGATTCCTTCCACCCTGGTGCAGCCCGAGAAACGGCTTTCCTCCGAGCTGGCGGCCGAGCTCCCTTCCCGATGCGTTGATTGCCGCGGCAAGCGCGCAGGCAGTCATTACTTCTGCCGAAGTTGCGAACCCGAATTGCCCCAACACTTTGCCGTCTGGATGCAGCACGATCGCGCGCTGAACTCTCGAGTCCTGCACGAATCGCCTCAACGGCGCATCAAGCCACGGCGCACTGACTGCTCCTGCGATCATAGCATTTCCACTGCGCCGAGCATCTCGAGTCGCAGCCTCCCAAGGTTGATTCCAGTTGAAGTGACTGCGACGATGACGACATCTCCCTTCGCGGTGGCGCAAACGTGACCGCGATCGGCTTCGAGCCGGACAAACCGTGCATCACCGAGACCGGCGTCCGATGACGCCATCCGCGTGCGCCTGAAGAGCGATGCCGCGAGCGCGGCCGCTGTGTCCGAGTCGCGACCCGCGCCAGCGTCGCCCGCGATCACCATTCCATCATCGACGCCGACCAGCATGACGCCCATCACGCCCTGCTGGCGCTGAAGTCTCTCGACGACAGAATTGAATCTTTCGATCATGCGACTTCGCTCCTCCACGACATCGCGCGACTCGACGCGATATCCAATAGCCTTCGCACAAATCCGTGCGGCACCGACGGGGCAGCAGCGACGAGAACGATGTCCCTGTCGTCAGCCGGAGCAAAAGCAATGTTCGCATCCGTGCACTCGCACACGATCGCGCGCCATTCGCCAAGTTCGAGATGTCTCATTGCCCGCGTCGCTTCCATGCCCACTCCCGACAGCGCCGAGCCGATCTCGCGGCTCACATCTTCCCCGCGGGAATCGATGTATATCCCGGCGCGCACAATTCCCTGGTGGTCGAGCAGCAACGCCGTCTGCTCGCCGTCACCGATGACATCTGCAAACGCGTAATCCGATTCCTTTCTCATGCGGCTGCCTCAACCGATTGCGACACAATTTCGATGAGCTCGGTGCTGAGCATTCCATAAACGGTCTTCGCAACCTCGAATTCGCTGAGAGCGAGCTCAGCGGCGATGTCCCGCAGCGAATGCTCACCGTCGATCAAGGTCAACACCTCCCATTCGGCAGGACGCAGATCGATGAACGAGCCCGCATCGTCACGCGTCTCCGCCAGGCGCGGAACGACGTCGGCATCGGGAATCCGATCGCCCATCCTCGACCACTCATCGATTCGGCGAGCGCCCTCCATGAGCAATGACTCGATACTCACTCGTATCGCGGCATCGGCTTTCACTCTGTGATCCGCGCCATCGGCAAACGTGAACGACCCTTCGTTCCAGGAAAACAGGTCGAAAACCACACTTTCGATCTGCTGCCGCATATACCGTTCGACATCGCGCCTCGTCACTGCGCCCTGGGAAACAAGTATTTCACCGAGCAGCCGCGTATCGCCTTCGGTCTGAGCTGCACCAGCTGCGTCGAGCTCACGCCCGCTGACCTTCCCAGCCTTTTTTAGTAGCGCGCCGAGTGTGTGCGGATTGTTTTTCATCGTTGCATGAACAACGGCGCCCGATTCGAAAAATACCGTTCCCTCGTTGCCGCGCACTGGCGAGCGAACGGTGAGGCGTCCGCTCTTGCGCGCGAGGTCGAGCAGTTGAAACACATCGTGAATGCCGATGTCCTGAAGTGGTCCTTCAATCGCCATCAGCGCATCTCCGATGCTGCCAGTCCGCTGTATTTGCGGGCAACGGCGTGATTAGGATTGAATTTTAGAACGCGTGCGAAGGCACGGGCCGCGTCGCGTGTCCGCTTGAGATCGAGCAGCGATTCGCCAAGCACGACGAGCGCGGCGAAATGATAGACGTTGGCGCGCAGCAAACCGACAACGCGCCTGAGCGCATCCGCCGGCCTTCCCATTGCCCGATAAACAGACGCCAGCTCCAGAGCCGCAGCGTCGTCGTGCGATCGCGAGCTGAGAACGGCGGCGAACTCCCGCTCGGCAACCTCGTACTCACCGCGCGCCGCGAAACATTTACCGAGCAGCATCATTCCTTCTTTTTCGTCAGCGCCCCTCGTCATCGCCCGGCGAAT
>JBDTNA010000324.1:0-4168 GCA_039933985.1 Gemmatimonadales bacterium
CCGCCGCCCAATGTGACGGCGGTTCTGCACATGGGGCACGGTCTGAACAATACGGTCCAGGACGTTTTCGTTCGTTGGAGAAGGATGTGCGCTGACGAGACCCTCTGGGTTCCCGGAACAGATCACGCCGGCATTGCGACGCAGAACGTCATCGAGAAGCAGCTCGTCGCCGAAGGCAAAACGCGATTCGATCTCGGTCGAGATGCGTTCGTCGCTCGCACCACAGACTTCGTCACCGTGACCGGTGGGACAATTCTCGAGCAGCTGCGCGCGATCGGCGCGTCCTGCGACTGGACTCGCACCGCGTACACTCTGTCGCCCGAGCTTTCACGCGCCGTTCGCGAAGCGTTCGTGCAGCTCCACGAGCGCGGGCTCATCTATCGCGGTCACCGCGTCATCCACTGGTGCACGCGCTGTCTCACTTCCTTGAGCGACGAAGAGGCCGAGCACAGTGAAGAAACCGGAAGTCTGTATCATCTCCGGTATCCGCTGGTCGATGATCCGACGCGCAGTATCACGATTGCGACAACGCGGCCCGAGACGATGCTCGCCGACGTCGCAGTTGCGGTGCACCCTGACGACGAGCGCTATCGCGATCTGATCGGAAAGAAAGTTCTTCTTCCAATTGCCAACGTCGAGATTCCGATCATTGCCGATTCGATCGGCGTCGACCCGGAATTCGGAACCGGCGCGGTGAAGATCACGCCCGCTCACGATGCGAACGATTTTGACATGGGCTCGCGCCACAAACTGCCGATGCCCGTTGTTATTTCGCCTGAGGGAACGATGGCCAATGGTGCGGACGCAGACTCACGCGTTCCACCCGAGCTGCTCGGCGTCGATCGCTTCGAGGCTCGCGAGCGGGTTGTGCAGATGCTCAAGCACCTCGGCGCCCTCGTGAAGATCGAGTCGCATACGCACGCTGTTCGGCATTGCTATCGCTGCGACACGGTGGTCGAGCCGCGCCTGTCGGATCAATGGTTCGTGAAGATGAAGCCGCTGGCCGAGCCGGCGCTTCAGGCAGTTCACGATCGCAAGCTGCGCATTCTGCCAGAGCGCTGGGAAGCCGTCTACGTCAATTGGCTCGAGAACATTCGCGACTGGAACATCTCGCGCCAGCTATGGTGGGGACATCGCATTCCCGTGTGGTATTGCGACTCGTGCAGTGAGATCACTGTAAGTCGCGATGACATCGCAACGTGTCCGAAATGCGAATCCTCATCGATTCGGCAGGACGAGGACGTTCTCGACACGTGGTTCTCTTCCTGGCTCTGGCCGTTCTCGACACTTGGCTGGCCGAATACAGAATCGATTGACTTGAAGGCGTTCTATCCGACTGACAATCTCATCACCGCTCCGGAGATTCTGTTCTTCTGGGTCGCTCGAATGGTGATGGGTGGTTACGCGTTCATGGGCGACACGCCGTTTCACACAGTGTATTTGACCGGAACCGTCCGCGACATGAAGCACGTGAAGATGTCGAAGTCGCTCGGCAACGGAATCGATCCGCTCGATGTGCGCGCGTTGTACGGAACAGACGCGCTTCGATACACGGTGATCGCCGGACTCGGCATGGGCGCCGACGTGATGCTCGACCCGAACGATCTCGAGAAATCGTTTGCGCCTGGCAGAAACTTCGTCACGAAGCTCTGGAACATCGGCCGCTTTCTGCTCACCAATGTTGGGAGCGAGCCTGTGCCGCTGTTGAGTGCGATTGACTCCTCGCGCCTGCGACGCGCCGATCGCTGGATCCTGAATGCGCTCAATGTTGCGATCGCAGACTGCGATGCCGCGCTGGGACCGGCAAGGCCGAAGCACGGGGTGTGGGACGAGAATGAGCTTCGGGCAGGATTGCGGCTGAGCGAGTACACCGAATCGGCGAGGCGTTTTGTGTGGAACGAGCTCGCCGACTGGTATCTGGAATCAACGAAAGGGCGACTTGCCGCGGGTGGGGCGGACGGTGATGTGGCGCGTGCCGTTCTCGCGCACGCCTTCGATGCTGCGCTGCGGCTTCTTCAGCCGATCGTTCCATTCGTCACTGAAGTATTGTGGCGTCGCTTGCCGATAGCTGACGAAACGCGCGGCGATTTCATCGCTCGTGCCGCATGGCCGCGTCAGAATCCTTCTATTCAGACAGAGCCTGAGTTCGAGCTTGTCCGCGAGGCGATCAACGCGATTCGTCAGCTGCGGGCAGACTATGCGATTCCACCAGGCGACCGAATTCACGCGTCTCTCGACACTTCTGCGGCGACGGTCGACGGATCGCGGGATATCGCGATTTTCGCGGAAGAGTCGGAGTTCATTCAACGCGTGTCGCGCTGCGAGATCGCAGCATCGGATTCGTCCGACGGGATGGGCGCGACAATTCTCCTCTCGACAGGCTCGCGGATCAGGGTTCCATTGGCGGGCGTGATCGACATCGAGAAGGAATGCCGCAAGGCAAAGACGGAGCTCGATAAGCTCGAAGCACAGCTCACAGCGCTGAACGGACGTCTGTCGAATCCGGGTTTCACCGATCGCGCGCCTGCCAACGTCGTTGCCGCCGAGCGGACGAAGCAGCTCGAGTGGACGACGCGAAGAGGGCAGCTGGCCGACAAAGTTGCATCTCTGTGCGGCTCGTGAATTCTGTTCGTCGATCGATTGGACGCGCCTCGATCAGTGTGATCTTGCTCGCCGCGTGCGCTTCTCCCGGCGTGCCGCCGGGAGGCCCAGTCGATACTGATGCTCCGAAGATCGTGCAGATCGCTCCCGACAGCGGCAAGACGGGCGTTACACCGAAGGAAGTGGTATTCCGGTTCGACGAGGTGGTCAGCGAAAGACCGTCCGGTGCCCCGTCGCTGACAGGACTGTTTCTGATTTCTCCACGCAATGGAGAGCCTCGAGTCGAGTGGCATCGGGGCGAAATCGCGGTCAGGCCGCGTCGAGGCTGGCGCCCAAACACTGCGTACACGATTACGCTTCTGCCGGGCTTGAGCGACCTCCGCGGCAATACGCGTAACACTGGCGCAGTGACCGTGTTCTCGACCGGCTCGGCGATACCGCCAGGGCGAATCGGTGGAACGTTCTACAATTGGCCGGAAGGTCGAGCCGTTCCCAAGGCAATGATCGAAGCCCGGCCGCGCTCGGACACTAGCGTCGTGTATGTAGCGTCAGCGGATTCGGCCGGACACTTTGTTGTGACAACTCTTTCGCCCGGCCCCTATCTCGTGCGCGGGTTCGCCGACGACAATAACAACAAGGCACTCGATCCTCGCGAGTCGTGGGACTCTGTTGGCGTGACATTGGCGGACACCACTAGTGTGGATCTCTACACGTTCGTTCACGACTCTCTCGGCGCCCGCCTCTCGGGAGTTACAGTGAGAGATTCGGTCACGCTCGAGCTCAACTTCGACAATCCGCTCGCTCTTTCGCCGCTTCCCGGTGTTGCGAATGTCCGCATCAGGGCGAGCGACTCGACTGAGGTGCCCGTGACATCGGTTGGTCCGCCAGCGCCCGACACCATCATGGGGGTGACGACAAAGCTCGGTCGTCCGATTCCGCCGCGCACGCTTATCGCAAAGCTCGGGCGACCTGTTCGGCCGAGAACCGACTATCGGGTGCGCGTCATCGACATTCGAAATTTGATGGGCGTTGTGAAATCGAGTGAGCGAGTGCTGAGCGTGCCGGCCACTCCAGCGGTTCTTCCAGCGTTGAAATTGCCCATCGCTCCTCCACCGCCGCCTCCTCCACCGCCGCCTCCTCCACCGCCACCGCCCGCGCGGCGATGACAGACCCACGGAGAGCGCTGCCGAGCGTTAGCGGTCTCCTCGAGCGCGAAGATGTGATGGCGCTGATGGCCGAACATCCACGCTCGCTCGTTGTGGATGCAGTGCGACGAGCGGTCGAGGATGTACGGAAGAGCTCTATCGGAGAAGATGAGATTCAGTGGGGCGATCACATTACCGCCCACGTTCGAGCGGCAGCACGCCGATCTTTGCGACCTGTCTACAACGCAACCGGCGTAGTTCTTCACACAAACCTCGGCCGGGCTCCACTCGCCCAAGTCGCGATCGATGCGGTACGCGAGGCCGCGGAAGGCTACACGAATCTCGAGTACGATCTGGAGACCGGCGAGCGCGGGTCTCGATACGTGCATTGCGTGCGACTGCTTCGCGAGCTGACGGGTGCG
>JBDTNA010000325.1:0-4160 GCA_039933985.1 Gemmatimonadales bacterium
CGTGAAATTCCCTGCCCCACGTTGTTGACCCAGGCATCGATGCGATCGAATCGCGACAGGGCCGCGCGAACGACGCGTTTGACCTCGTCTCGAACCGTAACATCGGCTGGAATCGCCTGTGCATTTGTGCCGCATCGTTCAGCTACTTCGCCCAACGCGTCTGCGCGTCGCGCGACCAGCGCAAGCGAAGCGCCGCGCCTGGCCAATGTTTCGGCAAGCGCGGCGCCTATTCCGCCGCTGGCTCCGGTGATTACGACAACTTTGTCTAGCATTCCTACCTCACCTCATGCCCTAGGACGCGATAGACTCCGGCTCTCCAGGCTCCAGCAGCTGCGGGGACAACCTCGCCGGCCCGCCTATCTCGAACAGCTGGTCAACTCCGCGCGCCGAGATCGCGACGTGACCAGTCACGAGTCTCTCGATACAGTCGTTCTCCTTCAGGTACCACAGGTGAAACACAAGCGCCGATTGCGGACACCCAAGTAGGCGCTCGAGCTCGATCGTTCCTACCCCAGGTTCCTCTGGATGATTTCGGCGCGCCACGTAGAGGATTGAAAGCAGCGCGTGCCGAAGACGCTGATCGGTCGAGATCTCGTCGAGCGCTGAGTCCTGCCCGAAGATGCGCCATCGTGTTTCGCGAATACGCTCATACCCAACGTCGTATTTTGCGCGCTGGACCGGGTCGGACAATATGCGATAAGCATCGACGAGCTCCGTAAACCGCTCCGCGTTGCCGCTGTCCTTGTTGTCGGGGTGGTAGCGCTTCGCCAGATGACGGAAGACGCGCTCTATGGTCTCCGCGTCTGCCCGGGGAGAGACCTGAAGAGTCTCGTAGTGATCTGCGAACTTGGATTCAGCCATGGGTCTCATGTTCGAAGCGACGATTCCGCTTCCGGCGCGTCACATGGAACGCCCAACAAGGTGCGTATTTGGGTCGTATCGCGCCAGCCAAATCATCGTTTGTTAAAGAGGCCGCGAACAGCTCCGGCGGCGTGTTACCGGTTACCGAGTCGAGCGTCACTCCAGTATGCGGATTCCCCTCAAATTCCTGGCTCCGGCGCTTCTCGCCGTGTCCGCCTGCGCTGCCCCGCCAGCCAGCATCGACAAGCCACGCGACCAGATGTCCCAGCGAGAGAAGGACAGCCTTCTCGCGGTATCGCAGTTCATCGGCTCAGGCGTTGTCAAGAAAGCTCTCAGTGTCTCTGACGCGCAGGAGAGACGCGCCGCCTTGTACGATTCGGCGGACCAGTAAAGAGAGCTAAGGCTGCACGAAGTCGGAACGACACAGTCTTGAGGCCGTTATCTTGCGGGTACCAAGTTGTCCGCGGGGCACGGGCGTGCCGTACGCCCGAAATCGGCAAAGGAGTGCCGTGTGACCGTACATCGTGATAGTGTTCGTAGGCGCCCGCCCTCGATGGTTGTGCACCCAGCCCACCCCCTGCTACTACTATAAGTAAAGGAGTACCGAGCCATGGCAATCTGGAAAGAACAAACAACCCCGACGAAGGAGCCGGCCGCGATGCCACAAAGTCCCGCACCACTGAGATCAGACGACAACTTCGCTTCGAACACGCCGAGCTATAACACGCCTTCGCGCGCGTCAGCTGCAGCAATCGACGCGAAAGAAACGCTGATCGCGGCGAACCTTGCGATCGAGGGAAAGATCCAGGGTGCCGGCCACGTCCGTGTCGCCGGACAGTTCAAGGGTGACGTGAACGTCGAAGGCAATCTGACGATCGAGCGTGGCGCAAAAGTTACCGGTGGCGTCCGCGCCAGCACGGTGACGATTGCAGGCGAGCTCGAAGGAAATGTCGATGCCGCATCGCGCGTCGAGCTTCTCGAGAGTGGTGTGCTGAACGGCGACCTGAAAGCTGGCTCGCTCACAGTTGCAGCCGGATCACGCATGCGCGGAAACGCCGAGTTCGGCTGGGAAGAAACGAAGGCCGGCGCAGCAAAGGCCCGAACGGAGCCCGGCTCAGTTACATGAGCAACGGCGGCCAGGGTACCGCGGGAAAGACGCGCACCTGCCCGCATTGCAGAGCAACGATTCTTCAGAGCGCGACAGCGTGTCCGATCTGTCGCAAGAGCCTGCGATGGGAGCCGCATACAGCCCGGTACAAGGCACCGGGCTTTTCGGCTCTCGCCGTCGAAGGGACGATCAAGCATCCCGGAAACGAGGCTCCCTGGGAATACACAATGCTGCTTTCGATTCGCAACGAAAAAGGCGAAGAGATCGCGCGTCAGATGGTTGGCGTTGGCACGCTGAATACCAATGAGCAGCGGACGTTCTCACTGTCCGTAGAAGTGTCGAAACCCGATTCGGGAGTCTCGAAGCTGCGCTGAGTGATTCGGACCGGTGCACTTGAGTTTTCTTTCGTGCACCGGTCATCTACTCGTACGACAGTGCCTTTGCCGTAGTGATTCGCGTCGCACGATAGGCCGGCCACGCACACGCGACGATCGATACCACAATCACTACCACAAGCCAGTTGACAACCGCACGCAGGTCCGGAACGAATGAAACCGGAAGCGGAAACATTATCCGGCCAAAGACCTTACCGATGATGATGCTTGCCGGAAGCGACAACGGAATCGCTATCGCCCAACCGACTATGCTCATCGCCAGCGCTTCGACCTGGAACATCGCGAGTATCGTGCTGTGCTTCGCGCCGATCGCGCGCATCACACCGATCTCGCGCGTTCTTTCGAGAACAGCAAGACTCATCGTCGATGCGAGACCGAGACCTCCGACGATGATCATTGCCTGCGACATGACGAGCAGAAATCCTGCGACCAGAAGCAGATGGTCCTCGATGACGCGCCTGTTTTCTTCGCTGAGCTGCACCGAGCTGACGGCGAATCCGCGATTCTCGAGATCCTGCCTGAGCCGACGGCTCACTGCGCCCTGTTCGATTCCATCGCGCGTGGTGGTTCTTACAACCGCAAGATCGACGCGTCGCGTTCCACCGCCCGGTACCGCCTCGATTGTCGTGGCTGCGACCGGCGCCGGCCCCGATGCGACGATTCCGATCACTCTCCACGTCGCTTCCTTACCGTCGACCACGAGAGGAATCTCTCGTCCGACTGCAAGAGTTGGATCTTCCTCAGCAAGCCTTCGTCCGACGACAATGACATTCTTGTCGCCTTGCTTCAGCCAGCGCCCACTCATAACGGGGTAGGCTACCATCTTCGAATCCGGCGCAAGTCCGACAAGGGGAAAGCCGCCGCCAAGTTCTCCGCCTGCCATCACAACCGCCGCTCGACGCGTTTCCCACGCTTCGGCGCGCTCTACACCTGAGACCGACCGCACCAATGAGGTTATCGAGTCCGCGGCGTGCGGCTCGGCGAATCGCACCGTGATGTCGAAACGATTGATCTCGCCATACAGGTAGCCCACCGATGCGCGAATGGAGCTGCGAAGGTTGAGTGCGCCGACGTAGACAGCTCCACCGAGCGCGAGCGTTGTAAGAGTGAGAATGGTTCGCTGTCGCTTTCGAAGAGAATTCCGAAGCGCGAGCAGAACCGGCCGGCCGAATCCGTCAATCCGCCGCATCAGCCGATCATCGTCAGAGCTCGTGATTCCGAAGTCACGAAGCGCTTCGCTCACCGGCATTCGCGAGCCGCGAATCACTGGAATCGCCGCTGCGACGAGAGGAAGAACAATCCCTGCCACAAGCTGGATAGCGATCGACCAGCCCGGCACGTCGAAGCCGTCGGTGTCGAAGTTCAACATTGTTGACGTGAAACCAGCGTACCACCTTCCGATGATCAGGCCAAGAGGAATCGCAATCGTGCACGCGATGACCCCGAGGGCAAAGGCCAGACCGAGATACATGAACGCGAGCTGCGATGGACTTGCGCCGAGAGTCTTCATCACGCCGATCTCGCGCACCTGCCCCGCAAGCATCGCCGTGATGAGATTGATGACGAGAAAGCCGCTCAGCAGAAGCGCCAGAACGCCGAAGATTCCCTGCGTCATCAGAAGCGAGTTGATCTGCGCGGCATGGATGTGTCGTCCTGGCTCGGGAACGTCCACACTTCTCACGCGGTGTCCAGCGCGTCGCGCGATGTCGCGTACCTCGTTCGCTATTCGTCGCACACTCTCACGGTCGAGCGACCGGTCTCGCACGACAATCTGAAGCTGGTCGAGCGATGGCGGG
>JBDTNA010000326.1:0-4156 GCA_039933985.1 Gemmatimonadales bacterium
GTAGACGTCGTTCTGCACGTTCAGCGAATCATTCGTCGTGATTGTATTCGCGAACCTGATGCCGGTATCGTCCGGACTCAGAAGCTTGAAGAGTGAACGATCACTCCCTCCATCTGCGCAGCCTGCCAGGCAGAGGAGGGAGATCGATATTGCTGAGAAGCGCGAGAGGCTCATAGGAGTGCCATGATACCTCTCGTGCGACCAGCGTTCAAGCGCACCTCTGATATGTGCCGCTAACGCTCGACTCGATGTATTCGTATGTCGAACTGGAGGTAAGCGGGGCGAGATGTACTCTGGCTGCGCCATGTTCGTTCGTAGCCCTCCTTTTCTGCCAGGGCTGATACTCCATATCCCGCGACAAATGGAACGCTGTAGAAGCCGTTGGCGTCTGTGACAGTCGAGTGCGGCTCGCCGGTTGATGTCCAGCGGTAGACCGTTACTCTGGCACCCGCGACTGGCCCGCCATCGTCGTCAGTCACTGTTCCGAAGACGCGCAGTTCAATCGATTCGGATTGCGGTGCAGTTGGTCTGCTCGAGACGTACGAAGGGTCTGACATTGCATCGCTCGAGCAACCTTGTAACAGCGAGGCGGTTGCGATCAGTGTCACCAAGCCTGCGTAACGGACCGATCGCAAAAAATGGGATGGGACTTTCATGAGGCACTCCAGTTGGGATAGGTAGCCGTCTGCGCTCATCCGAGATTCGAACGCGACGGTTGTCTTCTCCCTTCCGGAACGGAGTTTCCTTCTGAAACGGCTCATGCACCGGGCATGAATGGTCGGCGACGTGAAAAACTCGCTCGCGCGTTCTACGCGACTGGCTGTGTCGCACTACTGCGCTTGCGAGAACCAACCTGAGACAATACGTTCGCCTCATTCCTGCTATGCGCCGTGACATGGCTCGCACTTCCAATCATGGAGGCATCATGCCCAGTTACGAAGAGTCGCGCACGCCCCTCGGCCCACCCCAACCCGGAATCGAATGGGTAAACATCATTACCAGCCAGGATCACAGCTTTGGTAATGCAGACGGGGCCTTTTTCGCCGAGATCCACCTGCAAATCAACCTCGCGTCCAAGGATATTCTCAGAGAGCTGGAACAGGTTCTATCTTTTCAACCTGCCGATGAGAGCGAGCAGACGCGGAAGCTCGAGGATGTCCAGCGCATCCTCAAACGGGAGCTGGAGCGCGCAAAGCGAAACAATATCTCGACCGTCGCAATTGTCGAAGCTATCAAGCTTCGGTAGGTGAAAGAAAATTGTCTCAGGCTTTTGGCTTGAGCGGTACCGGACGAACCAGAGTCTGAAACGCAGGTGTAGGACGAATTGATTCCAGATCAATCTCACGATGCGGCCACACCGCATACGGCTTGCCCTCGGCCATGCCTCTGCGGAGCAACTGCAATGCGCGTGGGTTGTTTCCAAGCGTCGCCGCTATGAGAGCTGCGAAATATGCGGGCCGACCCCACTGATACGGGCGATTCATTGATGCCAATGAGTCGAGGATTGCTGCCGCACTCGCGCTATCGCCACGGCGGGCTGCAATCGTTCCCATCTGGCCAAGGGCTCGAACCTCGCCGGGTTGTGCCGTAAGCAAAACGCGTATGACCCGCTCCGCATCGTCGTAGCGTTTGAGGGCGTAAAGACTGCTTGCCCAACCAAACCGGTCGCGAGCTTGCAGAGTGCCTGCAGCGTTGTCGGACTGATATCCGCGGAGCGCAAGATTCCAGACCACATCGGCTTCTCTCGCGTGCCCATGGGCTCTCAACTCTTCGGCTGCTTCGCGCAACGCGTCGGACGCAGACGAACCCATTTCATCTCGAGGTGCGTCTGCGATCGTTCTTGCGCGCTCGACTACTGCGTCAACTTGACCGAGGGCCGCCATCGCGCCGAGCTCCCAGCCAATCGGCCACAAGAGATCAGGGTGCGCTGCACGTGCACGCCGCGAAACGTTGAGTGCCTCGTTGTAGTTGCCGAGTAGATGTTGCGTGGTAGCGAGTGCGCCCCAATAGGGAAGAAAATCGCGAACCGGTCCTACTTCCGGAGGCAAACTCTTCAACGCTTCGACCGCTTCCTCGAGGTGCCCGTCCTCCCACGCCTCGATTGCGAGATTATACGTAGCCTTCGATCTCGGCGCCGCCGCAGAAAGTGCACGAACCGCGCGGAGAGCTTTCGGTCTGTCCTGTGCAAGGAGAGCCTGACGATATTCGAGCCATAGCCGGTGATAGGTTGACAGGCTGTCGGCCGATCGCGCGACAATGCGGAGAAGCGAGTCCTCACCAGCGTATTGCTGCATGTTGGATTTGGCCAGCGCAGAATAGAGCAGAGAGACGACGAACGTCGTGTCTTTTCTGTAGGCCTTCAGAAAAGCCTCACTAGCCGCTTTATGATCGTTTGCGAGGTAGGCATCCATCCCTTCGTTGAAGTGGAGGTACGCTTCATAAGTGGGAGGAGCTCGCTCGAGTTGTGGTGCTGAAAACTCTTCACCGCGCGATAGCGACAAGGCCGCCATGACTCTGGAGCGGATCTCCTTGATCGCGCTTTGCGCGCTGTCTCGATGCACTACCAACGGAGCGAGACTACTCTGGAGTCTTATGCGAATGCCTGAATGAAAAAGCCGTTGCCAGAATCCTGCGGTAGCGCTCGACAACTGCGTGTGAAAAGTCAGCGAGTCTCCGCTTCGGTAGTACGCACCCGAGACAATCACCCCCGCACCAGTTTCGTCGGCAATCACCGCGAGCGGATTTCCGGGATTGGCACCGACTGCCTGGCTTTTCGCAAATCGCGATGCCTGAAGCGCCGCGGGAGTTGGCACAACTGACTGTGCGCGTGTACCCTGCAACCCCTGAGTAGTCCAGTCAGACAACGATGCACCGATACGGGCCAATGTCGAGTCTCCGGTCCGATTCTCGAATTCACCAACAACGACCGTGTTGGGATCGATGGTGATCTCCCGACTTCGACCGAATGACACAGTGCCAGCAGTAACAAGCATCGCGCCGAATGTTGCCAGTATCGGCTTACGTTTCGCGTACGCAGCGCGCGAGCCACGGCGCCAACGCGCGCGAAGCGACGCGATGGCTCCCTGCCGAACGGTTGTGTCGATCTGCGCAAGCTCGGTGAGTAATTCGGACGTCGTCGGATAGCGACGGGCCGGATCCTTGTGAAGCAGCCGGAACACCATATCTTCCAGGGCCGGCGTCACATCACGGCGATGCGTTGAAAGTGGCTCCGGCTCGTCATGCAGAATTGCATGTGCGATCGCGATGTCCTGCTCCCGTCCGAACGGTTTTCGCGCGGCGAGCATCTCGTAGACGACCACGCCCAACGACCACAGGTCCGAGCGACCATCCGCTGCATCGCCCCGGATCTGTTCAGGCGACATGTACGACACAGTTCCGAAACGATCGCCAGTTTCACTCAGACTTTGATCACGCGCTTTCGCCAATCCGAAATCGAGAATCTTTACGGTTCCATCCTTCAGCAGCATGACGTTGCCGGGCTTGAGGTCCCGGTGCACGATGCCCACCTCGTGCGCGCGTTGCAGCCCTTTGGCAATCTGGGTTGTGATCTCGAGCACGTCGCTCACTCGCATCGGACCTTCGCGAACCGTCCGGGCTTTCAGAGTTTCCCCCTGGTACAGCGCCATAGCCAGGAAGAAGCGCCCGTCTTCACTCGTGCCGACCTCGTAAATGGTGCAGAGGTTCGGATGGTCGAGTGCCGCAATCAGATGGGCCTCTCGCATGAAGCGCGCTTTGGCGTTGGAATCGAGACTGTAGGAGGGCAGCAGAAACTTCAGTGCGACCTCTCGACCGAGTCGGACGTCATCAGCCCGGTAGACGACGCCCATGCCTCCTGTGCCAATCGTTTCGTGGACGTTGAAGTGAGCGACAGTTCGCCCCTCGAGTCCGAGAGGATCAATCGCGGGAACAGCTTGCGGGAAGAAAACGGCGTCGAGTGATGCTAGTCGGGCATCGGCGTCTGAGTCGGCGGCAAGCAGTAATTCAACAGCCGCACGCAGCTCGGGGTCTGAGGTGTTGAGCGCCGCGAGCTTTCGAACGCGCCCGACGTCGTCCATCTCGACGATGATATCGAAAGTTGACTGAATTTCCTCCCAGCGCTGTGGGTTCATGGGTGTTATCGGCGCAGCATTTTCCC
>JBDTNA010000327.1:0-4124 GCA_039933985.1 Gemmatimonadales bacterium
GTGCTGCCCGTGCTGATACTGAAAGAGAACGAATCAGTTCTCGATCACTACCGCAACAAGTTCCAGTTTATCCTGGTCGACGAGTATCAGGACACAAACCGCGCCCAGTTCCAGTTCATCAAGCTGCTGGGAAGCGGCCACGGAAACGTCGCGGTCGTCGGTGATGACGATCAGAGCATCTATGGATGGCGCGGCGCTGACATCAGAAACATTCTCGATTTCGAGAAGGAATTCGCCTCAGCCAAAGTCGTGAAGCTCGAGGACAACTACCGCTCTACCTCGGCCATTCTCGACGTCGCGAACGCGGCTATCAGCGCGAATCTCGGCCGACGGGGGAAGACACTCCGCTCGACGAGATCAGGTGGAGAGATCGTGAGTCTGTTCGCGACTCTCGACGAGCGCGATGAAGCGGACACTGTCGTTGACGAAATTCGGTCACGCCAGGCTTCGGAGAAGCGGGAGCTGCGCGAGTTTGCGATCCTCTACCGGACGAACGCGCAAAGCCGTGCGCTCGAGGATGCGCTTCGAAAGAATGTCATCCCGTATCGCTTGGTCGGCGGTGTGCGCTTTTACGATCGCAAGGAGATTCGCGATCTGATGAGCTATCTCAAGCTCATCGCGAATCCGGCCGACGATGAAGCGTTTCGTCGCGCCGTTTCAGTTCCACGCCGAAAGCTGGGAGACACGACGATCGACGCGTTGGCCGCGATCGCACGCCAGGCGAAGGTGCCGCTTCTCGAGGCGGCGACGCGTCCGGACCTCGTCGACGGACTTCGTGGTGCGGCGCAGGCCGGACTCAAGGAATTCGCCGGGCTGATCAATCGATTCCGCGAGTTGGCGAAGGAGTCGAGTGTCGATGAGCTCCTTCGCGATCTCGTTGATGCGATTCGATACGGAGATTATCTCCAGTCCGATTCGCCGGAAACGGCGCGCGACCGCAGTGAAAACGTGGGCGCGCTCATCGATGGGGCAGCCGAGGCTGTTGTGGACGATGGGGGAGAGGTCGGACTCACGCCGCTCGATCATTTCCTTCAGCGTGCGATGCTGATCGCGCAGGTTGACGCGCTGGACAGGAACGCCGACGCAGTGAGCCTGATGACTTTGCATAACGCGAAGGGCCTCGAGTATCCGATTGTGTTCGTCACCGGGCTGGAGGATGGATTGTTTCCGGGAATCAATTCGATCGAGAGCGATGATCGCCTCGAGGAAGAGCGACGCCTCTTCTACGTCGGCATCACGCGCGCCGAGAGAAAGCTTTATCTCTCGTTTGCGGAAAGCCGCCGTCGCAATGGGCAGATGACGCAATCGATCCGGTCACGATTCCTTCGCGACATTCCACCGCAGCTGATGGAGGAGAAGAAGACACTCAAGCTCCGCTCCACCGGCCGCATGTCGTACTCGCGGGATGCATTGTCGCAAAGCTCGTTCGGCCAGACGGACTGGCGCGGTGGCCCTTCTCGCAGAGGAAATGAAGTGCCGGCGTGGCGAGGAGCGGGCGGGGTGTCGGCACCGGCCGAGGAGAGCGGATCGGCGTACGTTACCGGCGAGCGAATTCGTCACAAGCTGTTCGGAGGCGGACGAATCGAGGAACTCTCCGGCAGCGGCAAGGACGTAAAAGCGGTGATCGAGTTCGACGACGCCGCGGTCGGACGAAAGACAATCAAGCTTGCTTACACGACACTCGAGCGGGGACAGAGCTGATGGCCGTCACACATGAGGATGTGCGTCACGTTGCCGAGCTCGCCAGGCTCGCCGTTGAAGAGGCGCGACTCGATCACCTTGTTTCCGAGCTGAATGGAATCCTCGAGCACATGGATGTTTTGTCGCAGGTGGACACGAAAGCGATTGACCAGATGATCCTCGCGCCAACCGTGAGCACTCCGCTTCGCGCCGACTCGAGCGGGCCAATTCCGCTTCTGTCGCCGAAGGAGACGTTCGCTCCGGCGATGCGCGACGGATTCTTCATTGTGCCGCGTCTGGCGTCGCACGAGGATGGAGCGGACAGCACTCAATGAACACGACAGACTACGCCGCCCTCTCGGCGACTGCGGTTGCAGCGCGTGTCGGCACTGGAGACTTGTCGCCGACGGCGGCAGTCGAGCTGAGCTTTGCCAGAGGGGTCGAAACGGGCGCCGGGCGCGAAGGGCTCAACCTCATTCTGTGGAGCGATCACGATCTCGCTCTGCGCGATGCTGCCGGTTTTGAAAAAGGAATGACACGCGCCGGAGTTGGTGGCCGGCTTGCTGGTGTTCCGATCGCCGTAAAGGACAACATCTCGACACTCGGACTTCCGACGACGTGCGCATCGAAGATTCTCGCGGGATATGTGAGTCCTTACGAAGCAACCGCCGTTACGCGCCTTCGGCAGGAAGGTGCGATCGTCGTATCGAAGACGAACATGGATGAGTTCGCGATGGGCTCATCCACCGAGAACAGCGCGTACGGGCCCGCCCGCAATCCGCATGACGTGAGGCGTGTGACCGGCGGGTCATCGGGCGGATCAGCCGCCGCCGTTGCCGCGGGCATTATTCCAATTGCGCTCGGGTCGGAGACCGGCGGATCGGTTCGCCAGCCGGCTGCATTCTGCGGCATTGTCGGAGTGAAGCCGACCTACGGTCGCGTCAGCAGGTATGGTCTTGTCGCGTTTGCTTCATCGCTCGATCAGATCGGGCCGATGGCGCGAAATGTCGATGATGCGGCTCTCGCGACCGAGATCATCGCGGGCGCCGATTCAATGGATTCGACAAGCTCGCCCGTTCGCGTCGGATCGTATCGCGATCAGTTCCTGTCGCCGGCCACGACGCCCGCTCCTCTGGACGGAGTGAAGATCGGTGTGCCGAAGGAATATTTCCCCGAGAATCTCGATCCGGGAATTCGCGCGCTTTGCGAGCGCGCCGTCGATTCCTTCAAGTCACTCGGCGCAACGGTCGTCGACGTCACGCTGCCGCATTCGTCACTCGCTATTCCCGTCTATTACATCGTTGCACCGGCGGAGGCGTCATCGAACCTCGCGCGCTTCGATGGAGTCCGGTATGGGTACAGAGCGTCCGATTCGACATCGCTCGGCGACATGTACGCGAAGACGCGATCCGAGGGATTCGGTCCCGAGGTCACGCGAAGGATTCTGCTTGGCACCTACGTGCTGTCCGCTGGTTACTACGATGCCTATTACAGGAAAGCGCAGTCGGTCCGCGAGCTGATCACGCGCGATTTCAGCGCGGTGTTCAAGAACGGAATCGATGCGCTGTTTACCCCGACGACTCCGACGACCGCATTTGCCATTGGCGCAGTGACCGATCCGTACGAGATGTACCTGAGCGACATCTTCACCGTGACGGCGAACCTTGCCGGTGTTCCGGCGATGTCACTTCCAATCGGTCGCGTCGGTGGACTTCCTGTCGGCGGCCAGCTGATCGCGAATCATTTCAATGAAGCGATGATGTTCCGCGTCGCATATGCGCTCGAAGGCGCGCTTGGACAGGAGGCGCACCAGTGAGCGCGACCGAGTACGAAATGGTCGTCGGTCTCGAGGTGCATGTTCAGCTCAAGACGAAGAGCAAGGCATTCTGCGGATGCTCGACGGACTTCGGCTCAGCGCCGAATGTGAACACTTGTCCAATCTGCCTTGCACTTCCGGGGGCACTTCCAGTTCTGAACGAGAAGGCTGTGGAGCTCGCGACGCGAGCGGCCATAGCGCTGGGATGTAAGGTCAACAAGTCATCGGTCTTCGCGCGCAAGAATTACTTCTATCCTGACCTTCCGAAGGGTTATCAGATTTCGCAGTTCGACATGCCGCTAGCGACGGGAGGGAATCTCAAGGTCGATGTTGGCGAAGGAGAGAAGGCGATTGGAATCACTCGCGTGCACATGGAGGAAGATGCGGGGAAGTCTCTGCACGACCGGTATCCGGGTGCAACGGCGATTGATTTGAATCGTGCGGGCGTCCCGCTGATAGAGATCGTAAGCGAGCCTGACATGCGCTCGTCGAGGGAAGCTGGCGCATATCTGCGGACGCTTCGGCAGATCCTCGACTACCTGAGAGTCAGCGACGTCAGCATGGAAGAGGGAAGTCTTCGCGTCGATGCGAATGTGAGTGCGCGGCCTGTTGGGCAGAAGGAGCTTGG